>JACQVT010000389.1 GCA_016209665.1 Planctomycetota bacterium
CTTTGGGTGGGGTTACTGGGGGTCAAGAGGTCGGAGGTTCAAATCCTCTCGCCCCGATACGACGGGCCACCTATCCGGGTGGTCCGTTTTCATGTCCGGACAGATCGCATATACCACGGTTACGTGCTGCTGAACGCTCCGATGCGGGAAATAGATATGGCTTTTTGCGTCGCGTAGCCGACGCCAAAACCCATATCTATTTCTCCGTTGTCTCTGTTGTCCCCTGTGCAATCTCACCGTCGTTTGATGGTAGCGCCGGGTGATCGAAGCGGCACTTACTCCGTGATGGTGCTCCAGGTTCGAAATCCGGGTTTAACGGCTTGCGAGCCGGCGGGCCAGCACTTCGCGCATCAGGTCCGTGGGGGCCGGGCGGTGAGTCCACAGCGTGAACTGGGCGGCGGCCTGGCCGACGAACATGGCCACACCATCGACCGTCGGGCAGCCGCGGTCGCGGGCCTCGCGGAGAAGGCGGGTCTCAATCGGGTTGTACACGGTGTCGAAGACGAGCGGCTTATGGGCCAGCCCCTCAGCGGGCAGGGGTGCGTCGTCGACGTTGGGCCACATGCCGATGCTGGTGCAGTTGATGACCACGTCGGCGCGGTGGCCGGCCCGCTCGTCGTTCGGTCGGGCCTCGGCACCGAACTCCGCGGCCAGGGCCTCCGCCCGCTCGCGGGTACGGTTGTAAATGGTCACCGCGCAGCCGCAGTCGCGCAGGCCGGCGACAATCGCCCGGCTGACACCGCCGGCGCCGAGGACTGCGACTGACACGCCGTCTAGCTTTGTGGGACCGGTTCGCCACGCCGAATCTCGCCGAAGGCCGACATCGTTCCGGTCCGAATTGACCGGCGGGGAGCCGGTCCCACACCGGCCCAGGCCGGCGAGCAAGGCGTCCATCGCACCGCGGTAGTCGGTGTTGTAGGCGCTGACCCGCGTGTCGGTGCCGTCGTCGCGACCGCCGGGCTCGATGCACAGCGTGTTGGCGGCCCCGATCCTCCGGGCGAGCGGCTCGACGACGCCGCCCCGCTGCTCGACGTAGCGGAGCAGGTTCTGCTTGTGGGGGATGGTGACGCTGCAGCCCCGCAGACCGAGCCACGGCCGGGCCACGCAGCCGTCGACGAAGGCGGCGAACGCGGCGTAGTTCGGCTCGACGCGGAACGGCAGGTAGACCGCGTCGTGCGCCGTCTCGCCGAAGGCGGCGTTGAGAATCGCCGGGCTCATCGAATGCGCGACCGGACAGCCGATCACGCCGTAGACTTGCGTTGCCGGGCCGATGGCGTCCCAACGATACAGCCGCCGCATGTCGTCGAGCGTCGCCTGACCCGGGGCCGACTCCTTGCCCGCATCGAGCGAGGCGAACGTCAGGAACGCCCCAAGTTTGCGGGCCAGCACCCGAGTCATCAGCCCCACTTCGCCCATCGCCAGGCCAATCGTAGGCCGGATCGCCGCGCTTGTCCGCAGGGCGTCGAGCACCCGCAGTGCGTCGACGACGCTGTTCGCCTTGCACGCGACCTTCACGACGTGGGCCGGCTCGCGGGCGAGCACCGAGAGCGTGGACTCGAGGTCGAACGGCGTGTTCTCGAAGTTGTGCTTGGACAGGATCAACCGCCGGCGAGGGCGCCCGGTCTCGGCGGCGTCCACGTCGCACACCAGGCCGATCTTCTGGCGTATGTTGGCCGAGGCTCGCCAGGTTTCGTATTCAACGTCGAGGTAGTCGACGGCCTCGGTCAAGCCGACGAACTCCAGCCGGCTCACGCGCGTGGCCTCGCTCTCGTCGCAATGTCCGCCCTCGGCGGCGGTGCGGTACGTTGCGATAACCTCTCCGGGGAACCGGGCGGCGGCCTCGAGGAGATGCCGGACGGCGGCCTCGTCCCACTCGTGCAAGTAATCCAGCCGCAGCTCGACGCCATCGGCGCCGCCCGCGGTCGCCGCCGCCAGATCCGCCTCCATCTGCGGGCAGGTGGTCCCCGTCAGTGGTACGCACAACCGCGTCATGGAAGGCGATGTTACTCGAACGCTCCGGACGATGGAACATCGGGGGCGGTCCGCACGCCCCACCGGGGTGCGTGGCAGGCTCGGCGGAAGGTCCTTCAGGACCAAGGCAAGTTGTCGCCGTTCCTCCGCCGCCCCTCAAGGCGGGATGCGTCAACAAGTTGACGCGGTCCTCTGGAAAGAATGCGGTCCGCCGATTCCGTCATGCGCCGCGCCGCCGCGGCACCGGATCGATGCCGCCCGGACCGAAGGGGTGACAGCGAGCGATCCGCCGCAGCCCGATCCATGAGCCGCGAACCACGCCCCACTCGCGGACGGATTGCAGGAAGTAGTCGCTGCACGAAGGGACAAACTTGCAGTTGCCGATCAGCAGCGGCGAAATGACGGCCTGATAGCCCCGGATAAGCAGCTCGACGGCGAGTAAGGCGATGCGGCGGACAGCGTCCAGGACCGGCTTCATGATACCGGATTCTATCCGGCGGGCGGCGGCGGATCGAGCGGCTCGGGGGTGGCCCGGCCGAACAGCCGCAGCCGGATGTTGGCCAGCCGGGCCTGGGTCCCGGCGCGTCCCTGCCCGTAGCGCTGCACGGCCTCATCGTAAAGCACGGGCGAGATGAGCATGGCCGTCGGATGCTCGATGCGCAGCGCCTTGGCCATCCGCCACAGGCGCCAGCGGTCCAGGAGGGGGAGCTTGAGCTGGGCCTGCACCCGCATGTACAGCGACAGCGGCTGAGGCTTCACCGCGCCCAGCCGCCGACGCTGCATCCACGCCAGCAGCCGAATGATCCCGAAGATCGCAACGATGGACAGCACGGCCACGACGAGGCGCATGTAGACCTGCGGGTCTGAGTCGCGGAACTGCCGGTGCATGGCCTGGAGGCGTTCCTCGCGCCAGCTTCCGGTCTGGGCGAGAGTCCCCGCGGTAGCCGCGGCGTACATTCTGCCGAGTGTCCAGATCATCCCAAGGGTATCTCCGCGCAGGGTTCCGGCTCATGGGCGGGGTCACCTCGGCCGGGTTCCGGCGGTGGTTCGCCGCCGCCTGCCGAGGCGGGCAGATGTCCGGCCATCGCGGCCGCCCTTCGCCGCACGACCGGGTCAGGATCGGCCGAAGCCATCCCCGCCACCCGCGAGGCCAGGGCGAACAGCCCCATCCGCTCGATCAGCCACAACGCGCTCACGCGATGAAGGCGGTTCGCGTGCTTGAGCATCTTGAGAAGCGTCTCGGCGGCTTCCCGGACGCCGAGCTTGAGCAGCGCCTTGACGGCGTTGGCCTGCACGCGGTTGTCGGGCGAGGAGAGTTTCTCCATCAACTCTTCCGCGACAGACTCATGGTTGATGGAGGCCAGGGCTTCGACGGCGTTGGCCTGCACGCGGTTGTCTTCGTCGTTGAGGGCCCGACGGAGCAGCCGATGCGAAGTGGCATTCTTGAGCGAAGCCAGGGCCGCGACCGCCGTGCTGCGGATTTCCGGCCGGCTGTCGTGGCACGCCTGGTATAGCTTGTCGCCGAACTCCTCGGTAAGCCCGAGCACCCAAATCACGCGGATGGCCCGCACCTGTTCACGGTCGTCGCCGTCAGCCCAGCGTCGGCCGAGGTGCGACGCGATCAAAGGAACGTCCCTGAGCACCTGTTGGCCCAGGAGCAACCGCTGCTCCTCGGTCATGCCGTCGAAGGCGGCCCAGTATTCATCGAAGGTCCTGACCGCCGGCGGAGCGACGGCGGCACCCCCGGTGTCGCCGCCCGAGCCCTGGCCGGCCAGGAGCCGGACGATCGGCATCTCCGCCGGCCACCGGCGGGCCATTTCGCGCTGTGCGATCCTGGCGGCCTCGGGATCCTCCGGGTCATCCACCCCACGAAGGACGTCCCGCACTTGAGAACCGGGCAGCGTCGTCAACGCCCAAAGGGCGGAGCGTCGAAGATCGCCGTGTCCACGGTGGATCAGTTCCTGGAACAGTTCGATCTTGTAACTCGGGGCGAGTCCGGTGCAGGCCAGCCATCGGGCAAGATGCCGTTGGCTCCGAGGCGGCAAGTCGAGCAACTGGCCGCCGTGTTTGGCCGCGCAGGCCAGGTCTCGGACGCCGGCCGCAGCCCTCGCCAGCTTCGGTTGGGCGAGCCGCCAGGACTGACACAGCCACTCCTCGAGGAAGGCAACGTTCGTCCCCTCGGCCAGGGCCCGCAGGACGTGTGGGCGGAACTCCGAGAAGTGTAAGGCCGCCATCGCAAACGGGACCAGACGCGGGCTCATGCCTCGGCCAAGGAAACGAATGGCCGCCTGGGCCACGCGGCTTCCGGGAGCGGTCATCAGCGGCCAGAACGCGAGGCTCAGCTCGTCGAAGAACCACAAGGCCACCTCGACGACCTGCGGCTGCGAGTGAAGGTCGAACGACGCGAGGGCGGCATCGATGGCCGCCACGAGTTGCCGGCGATCCTCCACGTGGGCCTCGAGGTCCCGCGTGCGCTGGCGGACCTCGTCCGGCGCGAGTCCGGCCAGATCGGCATCCCCGATCGGGACCGGGACGGTCTGGATCAGTTCGTCGGCCAAGCGGCACAACGTGTTGGCGGCCGCCAGCCGAACCTGGGAGGAACGATGTCGCAGCGCCACCTCGACCAGATAGGCCGCCCGGTAGATGCGGGCCCGCCGGATGATGTCCAGCACGTTCAGACGCGTCTGGTCCAGCCGGGACTGCGACGCCTCCCGAAGCACGCCGAACAGACGCTCCCATTCGATCAGGATGGACTGCCGCATCGCCTCGTCGAGCAGATGGAACGACTGGACGAGCCCGAGCAGCCCCTGCTTGCGGTTCCGGGTGAGCAGCGTCTCGACGACGGCCTGAGCGGTCGCGAGGTCGGCCCCCTCGAGTGCCGATAACAGCGCAGCATCTGCGGCCGGGTCCGGATCGACTCTCAGCATATCAAACACGCTTCGCCCGGCCGCCATGCGCGCAGACCTCCGCTGGACTTATCGGCGCGCGGACGACCGTGGTTAAGAAATGAAGCCTCACCCTCAGTATTGCAGGCCGTTGGTTCGCAGGTGAACGTAGGGCCGGCCCTCGCCCTCGAGCGAGGCGCCGCCGATCTCGGCGGCGTAGATGCGGTGGTCGCCGGCATCCAGGCTGCCCACCACCCGGCAACTCAGATGGCCCAGGCACTCCTGGATGATCACGCCGGCCGGGTCGCTCTGCGTCGACAGACCATCGAACGCCGCCTCCTCGAGCCGGAAGCCCCGCCCGAAATGACGAAACATGCTGAGCGGGTTTTCGGGGATGTGGTTGAGCACGAAATGACCCGATGCCTCGATCAACTGCTGGATCGGCCGGCCGAGCTTCACCGCCGCCGTCACCATCGGCGGCTCGAACGACGCCTGCTGCACCCACGAGGCCAGGATGCCCGTGGCCTTGCCCCCGTGACACGCCGTCATCACGAAACACCCGCTGGGTACCTGCCCCAACGCCCGGGCAACTACCCTCTTCATCTCTTCGTTCATCTACAATCCCTTCTCGTCGACGCGCGGGGCTTAGTATCTCCCACCCCGCCCATCACGCACGCCTGCACCCGCGCCAACGCGCGGATACTATAGACCAACTCTTGCCGTTTGTTTAGTGTGGGACCGGCTCCGTGTGGGACCGGCTTCCTGTGGGATCCGTTTCCATCCAGTCAAACGGACCGGCAAGATGCCGGTCCCACACCGGGGCTCGTCGGAGTCGGTCAATGGGTCGAGGCCTTCTTGGGCTGAGGCCCCAGGTTCTTGAGCCAGCCGATGCCGGCGCCGCCGCTCATGGGGTCGACGTAGGGGACGATCTGGCCGCCGAAGATTTCCGGCCGATGCTCCTTCATGACCGTCTCGGCCACCACCCAGCCGAGGACGGCTCCGAACACCACGTCGGACAGGTAGTGCTCGCGGTCGTCGAGCCGTTCGACGCCGACCAGGGCCGTCAGGCCGAACATCGGCACGCCCACCAGCGGCCCATAGGCATCGTTCAGCACCGTCGCCAGGGCCATCGTGCTCGACACGTGCCCCGACGGCCAGGCCCCCCACTCGCCGTTGGGCGAGTAGTCCCACGCGGCGACCTTGAGGAACATCGTGGTCACGCCGGTGATCGTCAGGGCATTGAACAGCTTGCGGCCGACCTCGTAGGTCTTGGCGTCCTGGAACTGCTGGCCCGTGAGATACCACGTGCCGGCCAGGGCGAAATGAACGGCGGGGTTGCCCAGCGTCGCGAACGTGTCGGGCCAGTCGCCGCTGAAGGCGTTATGGCGGTCATAGTGCTCGGCGATGTGGTAATCGGCGTTCGTGGTCCGCAGGGCGATCGACGCCCCGCCGGCCCCAAGCAGCACCACCAGGTTCCACGGGTCGCCGAACGCCGCCTTGGAATCCTGCCACATGACCCGCGGTAGTTCCCGCAGGTCGCGCTGAATGGTCTCGCTCAAGGTGGGCAGCGGTCCGCGCTCGACGGCCGGACCTTCCGCGCGTTCCTCCGCCTGACCCTCTTCGGCAGGCGTGGTAGCAGGTTCGCCCGGCACCGCGTCGGCGGCCAGTCTTGGGGGGCGGGCATCTCTGCCCGCCTTCGGGTCTTCACCGGACCCCGCCGAGGGCGGCGGGGCCACAAGTCTTGCGGAGCGGGCATCCTTGCCCGCCTGGTCTTCACCAGTTGCCCTTGACTCGCCGCGAACGCCTTCGCGTTCAAGAGCGGCGGAGCCGCGCGGCGTGTCAAGGGTTGCCGGCGGGGCCACAAGGCTGAACCGCGGCACTTCCGCGAATAGCTGTCCCCCGGCGCTTCCGCCGACAACCTGGCCCGGTTCTCGCGCCCCCGCGGCGCCGGCATCCGCGGCCGCCAGCCGCGTCCGCACTGTCTCATGCGACCGTTCCCGCCAGTCGTCGCGTGCCGGCTGTTCCGTCGTGCAGCCCGTGGCGGCGATCAGGCAACCCGCCACCAGCCACAGCCAACCCTTGACACGCGACGCGACTTCGTCGCTCTTGGACGCCCTGCGTCCGTCGCGCGTCAAGGGCCAACCGCGCCGATTCCTCTCACGATGTTTCATACAACTATCCCGCACAATCTTCGCACGCCCGGCAAATCCACGAAGTCGGCGATATCCTTCCCCGCGTCCCCGCGTCCCCGCGTCACCGCGTCGTTGAGTTACCGGCGCAGCCCGCGCCACGTCACTTCGCGCCCACGGCCAGCGTATCGCCATTGCTGGCTTGCGGCTCCCGGTACTTGTCGATCAGGTCGCGAATCTTCGGCTGCTCGGGGCTGAGTTCCAGCGACCGGTGCCAATGCTCCAGGGCCATCTGCTTGAGTTCCGTCTGCGCCGGGGCTTGCAGGTACATCGCCATCCGCACCACACCCAGGCCCGCGTGGGCCTCGGGCATGCGCGGATCGAGCAGCACCGCCCACTCGTACTGCGTCAGGGCCTCCTTGTACTGGCGTTCGCGGAAGTAGCAGTAGCCCAGCCGCTCGTAGGCCCCGGCCAGCTTGGGATCGAGGTCGATCGCCCGGGCCAGGGCCTTGCGGGCGTTGGGGAAGCGGTCCTGGCGGGTCAGCGTGGTGGCCAGGCTCAGCAGCACCTTGGGCTGGTTCGGGTCGCGCTCCAGCGATTCGTTGTAGGCGTGGATGGCTTCGTAGTATTTACCCTGGGCGTCGTAGACCAGCCCCAGGCTGGCATACGGGTCGGCGGCGGCCGTGTCCAACTCCGCCGCCATCTCGTAGCAGGCGATGGCCTCGTCAAGCTGGCCGGCCTGCTGGTGGCACAGGCCGAGGTTGAGCCGGGCCTTGTAGCTCAGCGGGTCCAGATCGCAGGCGTGCAGGTAGGCCCGCACGGCGTCGGCGAAGCTGGCCATCTTCTGATAGATCTGGGCCAGGGCCATCGAGTAGTCGAACCGCTGCGGCGCGATCTTGACCGCCTCGCCGTAGGCCTTGGCCGCCTCGGCGTAGTCTCCCCGCTGTTCCTGAATCCACCCGATCTTCTCGTGCGCCGCCGACAGCCGGGGATGCAGGTCGATCGCCGTCTGGAACTCCCGCAGCGCTGCGTCCAGATCCTCCTGCGCGAGCTTGGCATCCCCCAGCCGCAGGGCCCGGTTGGCATTGGTGGCCGCCCAAGGAATTAGCTTGCTCCCCGGCACGCACCCGCCCAGTACCGCCAGCCCGGCCAAGGCGACCACGACCCCGCCTGCCAGCGCCCGCAACGCAAGGATGCGGGGACGCGGCGGCACGGGGACGCGGGGAAAGACAGTGCCGGCCCGGAGAATCTGCTCGCCGTGCAAGGATTCTGGGCGATGGTGGTCGCAACGCCGAAGAATCGACCCAACCCACGTGTACCACCGGCACGGTCCCTCGCCGCGGCCCCCCGTCTCCGCGTCAGAGTTTACCCGCCGTGGCGGGCGTCGCAGCCTACCCGCCCGGGTCCGCAAAGACGCGCGATGGTTATCGGACATCCACATGCCAGTACCTATCGACCAATGACAGCCCGCGGCTTGACGCATCGGGCCGGCCCCCCGGCCCGCCCATACCAGGGAGGTCCTCACGCCCGCGCCGCCATCGTTTTAACCGACCTGGGGCGAGATGCAAATCGGCGGCCCGGGTGCTGGGGGGAGGTCGGAGCTTCCCGCTCTGCGACTGGCGACCCGCGGCTTGGGCCCGAGCGATAGTGGGGTGAGTGCGAAAGTGAGAAGGTGGCAAGGGAAGATCGAGGCTGGGGGTTCGGGGTTCGGGCTGGGGACCCGGGATTAGGGGGGCGGTGGTCGATGGTTCATCGGCTGTGGTTGGTTGGCGTTCTCCCGCCGGACGACGTCCCCCAGCGGACGGCGCGGCGGCCGTGGCGCCGGCC
>JACQVT010000379.1 GCA_016209665.1 Planctomycetota bacterium
ACGTAAATGTTATTGTTTGAAGACCGCTCAGCGAGAAGATCGAAGATACCAGGCTCTTCTTCCGGCCCGCCGGCCGCCGAGGACGTCCGAGCCTTTGCGGGCACGGTCGCGGCAGGTGGATCGGCCTTGGGCCCGGCCGCAGCCGGCGCCGTGATCGTGAACCGTGTTCCGCATGCCGGGCACTTGGCAGTCCTGCCGGCCGCGGAAGCGGGCACGCGCAGCTCCTTGTCGCAGGCGGCGCAATGAACGGTCAGCGGGCTGTCATCCGCAGCGCCAGGCGGGCGCAACGCCGGTTTGCTCGCCGGGACGGGCGGCGGAGGTTCGATCCGGAACGTCTCCTGGCATTGCGGGCAGCGGGCCTTGCGTCCGGCGGATGCCTGCGGAAACCCCAGCTTCTTGTTGCACGCCGGACACCGGATCTTGACGACCGCTGTCGACTCGGACATCCCAACCATCTCCTGAGCAGCGGATATGAAACCAACCCCGCGACATGGGCCGAGGGTCTAAAATTAGTATACACGTCAAGCGTCGATCAATCAGCGCTTCTCGTCCACCCAACCTCCGGGGCCGTTCGAGCACCGTCGGCACGTGCCCCCGGCCCGGACTGTCACCATCCGGGCGGCAGAGGTGTCTTGACCGGTGGGGCGCGGGGGTAGATACTGCCCGTGACTCGCGTTTAGGTGGAAGGGAGGCCCCATGCGGTGGTTCAGACTGCCTCACACCGGGCTCGGCAACTGCGTCAGCGGGCTGATGGGCCTGGCCCTGGTCTCGGGCCCGCTGATCTCCGTGTCGTGTAACGGCGTCGGCGATTTTGCCGGCGATCCCAGCCGGTTCCTCGGACTGCTGGTGAACACCGACGTGACCAGCAACTTTCTCGGCGGCATTCAGCTCGAGACGGGAGAGAAGCTGTCGTTGTTCGGCCGGTTCAAGTCAACCGGCGAGGTCGACGAGCTGCAGGAGGTCGTCTACGAGGATGCCGAGGGCCGCACGTCCACCCTGGCGTTCGACGGCGGTCTGCCGAGCGAGGCCGCGCTGCACGACGGGTCGACCATCACCATCACCTATGAGCAGGCCGACGTCAACCGCCTCAAGGGCGTCGTGAAAGTTGTCGTTGCCGGCGGCGGTGACTCGTTTCAGGTGCCGTTTGACGTCGATCTGGGCCTGGCCCTCAACCAGCTCGGCCAGATGCTCAGCGACCTGACCGGTGGGGCCGTGCAGATCGCGCCCGACTCGGGGGCCGTCTCGCCCACTGCCCGGGCCGTCGCGCCGGCCGCCGACCGCGCGGCCAAGAACAGCGAGGTCCGTCAACAGGATGTCATCGTGCCGATTCTGGTGGGCCTGACCGTGGCCGCCACCGGGTTCGTGGTCGTCTCCGCGATGACGCAGATGCTGGACGCCATGCGGCTGGCCGTCGAGGCCACCACCCAGGCGGTCGTCATCGCCATCTTCGCGCCCTTCATCATCATCGGCGAGATCTGCCGGCTGGCCGCAACGCGGCCGCTGCTGACGATCGATGTTCAGGTCTCGCCGTCGTACCTGCCGGGCCGACGGCACGGATGACCCCTCGGAGATCGAGTGCGGCGCGGCGCTACGGGCTGATCTGAGCAATCTGGATCTGGTCGATGACGATCGCTGACGGTCTGCGCGTCGCGACGTAGAACGTGTTGCCGTCCTTGCTCGGCGGGGGCACCTGGAGGATGCGGGAGCCGAGATACCCGTTGGGCGCCGTCCAGCAGCGGTGGTCGCCGAGCGGCGGGTCATCGCGGCCCCCGCGGATGCCGATCTCGAACGGCTCGTCCGATCCGTCAACGGTCGCAGGTGTGCCGGAGTTGATGACCCGGTAGGCGAGCAAGACCTGATACCGCTGGGCGCTGACGAGCGGTATCAGGCCCACGTCGGTAGTCAGCACCTCGTGGCGGCCCGGAGGCATGGCCCGCGTGTCAATCAGGGCCGACCCCTTGCCGGTGATCCGCTGGGCCGGATCGTAGGTGATCGACGCGCCTTCGAGGAGACGGAACCGGGGGTCGGGCAGCTTCTCGAAGTCGATGATGAACCGGGTCTGGCGTTGTTCGGACGGGGCGGCGTTGAGGTGGTCCCACAGCGGCAAGCCCGCCGCTGCCCCGCCGGCGGACAGGCTCTGCTGGACGAGGTCGAACTCGCGCTCCATCATGCGAAGCTGTCCGCGCCAGCCTCCGCGCACCGGAATGTAGGCACGGTGGAGGTACTCCAGGGACCACGGGGGCGGGGAGACGGGCTGCGATTGCCAGAAGGGTATCGGCTCGGGATAGAGCCGGTCGGCGACGTCGGCCGCCTTTCTCCACGCCGCCACGGATTTCTGCAACGGCTGGGTCACGTCGACCGTGCGCCCGCGGCGGGCCTTGAGCTGCTCCCAGCCCATCGCGGCTTGCAGCTTGTATCGAACGTGGTCGCCGACGAGAACGGTCAACTCGATCGAATCCAGCAGGGCGGTCAAGGTCCGGGCCTGGGTGCCGTCTTGCGGCGTCAGGTGTCGCAGGTTGGCCAAGGCGCTCGTGCAGGCGTCGACGTGCCGGCCGATGTCCGAAGTCAACTGCCACGCGGCGATCGCGTCTCCGGGGGCGCTGTGGTCCGCCTCGCTGCGGAGGGTGGCGACGCTGCGTCCCCACATCGCCTCGGGCCACACGGGGGCCAGGGCGGGCATCAGCCGGCCGCGGTCATCCGCCGGTCCCTCACCGCCGGCGGACGGCGAGTAGCTCGGCATCTCGACGTAGTGCTGCAACAACATCCCGAACTGAGGCATGAAGCGTCCCGAGTCACCGTGCAGGAGCAGCAGCAGTCCGGGCATGACGGCGCTGGCGCGCTGCACCGTCTCGAGCAACTGTCCCGCGTAGTCGCCGACGCCGAAGACACGCATCCGGCTTTCCCACCGCTGGGGGCTGTACTGGCGGCCCATGTTGTAGGCGTAGTCGGCCATCGCCTCGCGGGCCAGCGAATGTTCGCCGGGTCCCACGTCGAGCAGGAACCCGCTCAGGCCCTGGTTACGCACGTCGACGAGCAGAGTCCGCATCCATTGCGGGTCCCCCCAGAACAGGTAGCTCGACGCGCCGCGGAGCGTGCCTACCGCGACGCCGGGGACGGGATCGGCACCGAACTCTTTCCGCAGTTGTTCGGTCTGGAGGGCAAACCATGCGGCCCGCGCGTCGACGAGCGGCTTGAACCACTGTCCCCCTTGCAGCGGGTGCAGCAGTGTCACGTTGGGATAGCGGTCGATGATGTCGCTCGCGAGTTGCGGCTGAATGCCATCGGTCCAGATGAGCAACCCGGGCACCCTGGCCCCGGCCGGCTCAGACGCGGCGGGTTTGCCGCCTCGCGTCGATGAGAACCCCGCCACCAGGTGCTTCAGCGTGACCGGCGTGTTGAACCGCGGGCCCGCCGCCAGGCCCGCGAGGTCCGGGTAAGTGTCGAACAGCCGGGCCACGGCCCTGGCGATCGCGGGGCCATCGACGGGCGCCTCGCCCACGGTTGGCGCCACCCGGCTCGCGGCCGGCGCCGTCGCGGGTTGGCTGCCCGGACGGCACGGGTCGACTGCATTGGGCGCGTCCCCGCCGTCCAGCAGCAGGTGGACGGCAATCCCGTTCCTGGCGGCCTCGGCCAGAACCCACCGGAACTGATCGCGATGGCGGACGAATTCACTGCTCGAGAACCATCCGGCCTTCGCCAGTGCCGCGGGGGCCGAGGTCGTCAGTTGGGTGTCGGATATCTGGCCCTCGGCTCCCTCGAGCAGGCCGCGTAAAGGGTTGGCGTGCCGCAGCAGCAGCGTGTTGAGATTCTGCGACCGCATGTGTGCCAACCGGGCCGTCCACTGTGACCGGTCCAGCCACGGGCCGCGGGAGTCGGCCTCGGCGGTCTTGAAGGCCTCGTACTGCGGGTCCGGGCTGCCGAGCCACAGCGGCAACGGTTCCACCAGGCCGCGGATGGGCAGTGGTCCCTGCCAGTCGGACCGCACGCGCTGCCACAGGCTGGGCTTGAGAGGCGTCAGTTGTCGCGTGGCGGCCAGCGAACTCAGGGGTTTGCCGCCGGCGATCGACATCTCGGGCCGGCACAGGTTGACGAAGCACACGCCCATCGTGGTCCCCGGCTTGAACGGCGGTTTGGCTCCCAACTCGCTCCAGGGGATGCGGGCCTCGACGACGTAGCCGGCGTCCGGCTGGCCGGTCGCGTTGGGGGTGGTACCGGGCTTGAGACCGACGGCCCAGGTCACGCCCGAGTTCCAGGTGGGGGGCCAGCCGGGCTCGACGCCCGCGGCCGTGCCCGTCGACAGTGGGCCCCGGCACCAGGTCGCTCCGCCCATCGCGCTGAACGTGTACGAGAAGGTCTCGGCCGTCCAGCTTGTCGCCCGACGGTCACCCACGTGCAGCAACAGCTTGACGGCATCGTCCTCCCAGGCCTTGGACTTGGGCGTGCGGTTCATCCCCACGACGTTGGTGTCCCACACGTCCCCCGCGAAATAGAGGTATTGGTCGTCGTAACCCAGGTAGCATCGCACCGTCGTGCCGGGAAGGCCCGGATCGTGCAGCGTCCAGGCCCGGGCCTGGTCCCACCAGAACGGATCGGTCAGAAAGCCGTCGAGCCGAGGGGCCGGAGCGGCCAGGAGCGTGACGGGAACCAAGACGCCGAGGATGACGGGGGCGGGTCTCATGCGTGCGATCCTGCGGCCGGCGGCGGCCGTCCTCACCTTGCTGCGCATCCCAAAACCCTGAAAACGGACCGGCCGCAAGCCGGTCCCACACAGGTTTCAGGCTGCACTCTTATACGCCGAGCCGTGCCCGGATGTTGAAGCCCGCAGCGGGCCGGGTCACTTGCCGATCGCGTTACCGATCGCCTCGACCCGATAATCCCGCTCGCCGGCCCCAAGGTCCAGCCGGACCGTGTCACTGACCCGCAGCCCGCGCAGACGGCCGCACAGGGGCGCCCGGTAGTTGTAGATTCCCCGATCCATGTCCGCCTCGAATGGGCCGAGGATGCTCACTTCACGCCGCTCGCCGCCGTCGACGTCGACCAGCGTCACCCGCGTCCCGATGTTCACCTCGTCGCTCGACACGGAGCCGGCGGAGATCAGCCGGGCCATGCTCAGCTCGTTGTGCATCTTCATCAGCCGGGCCTGCAACAGGTCGCGCTCTTCCAGGGCGAACTTGTACTCCGAGTTCTCGCTCAGATCGCCGTGAGACGCCGCCTCGCCGATGGCGCGGGCGTTTTCGGGAATCTTGACCCGAGTCAGGTGGTTGACCTCCTCCTGCCGGCGGTCAAAACCTTTCTGCGTGCAGTAGATGACGCTGTCGTCCGTCCACGGGTCCACCGGCTGGCGGGTCCGGGGCGTGTCCAGTTCCGGATGCGTCTCGTGAATGATCTTGACCAGGTTGCCGCGGACCACGTGCCCGAGCACGTCCAGCCGGTCGATTGTGGTGCGGATCGTCGAGGCCAGACCGGATTCCATCTCCTGGATCACCTGGCGGAACCGCGAGTAGTTGGCGGCACTGAGGGCGGCGCGGATCATGGTTCGCGTGTCCCGAAGCACCTTCGCCTCGACGTAATCGTCCCGCGTCACGCGGCCGAGGTGCTCCAGCAGCCGCAGCAGCATCTCGCGGGCCGGGATCGGAAGGATCGCCGCCCCCAGCTTGCCCCGCCACAGCCAGCAGACTGCCCCCAGGTAGCCGGTGAAATCCGGCACGATCCGCTCCGCCACCGCCCGCAGGCGGTCCGTCTGGCCGGCCGCCGTCAGCGCCTCCGCGATGGCTTCGCAGCCGTCTACCGGCGCATGGGGCAGCAGCTCGAGGTAGATGTCCGGCCATCGGTCCGGGTGCAGCTCGCGCACGTGGGCGATCGCCATCAGGTAGAACCGGGCGTCCTCGATGGGCCGCAGCAGCGCCGGCAAATCCTGGTTCTCGCGCACGATCTGGCGGACGGGGTCCGCTTGGTTCGGTCCGAGCAGGTTCGCCGTCGCCAACCGGTCGATCACCAGGGCCTCCACCAACGCTTCCGGCGGCGAGCCCTTGCGAGCGGCGTCCACCCGCGTGAGCAGGTCGCGGTGCATCCGGCCGATGAGTTCCGGCGTGGGGGTCGTGCCGCGGGCCTTCGCCTCACGCAGGTACGTGTCCAGCACCGCCAGCCGCTTGGCCGGCGTGTCCGCCTCCGCCCACTGGGGGCGGATTTCGTCGTCGAGGGTCTGCTCCGTGTGATGATAGATGATCATCACCGGGTTTCGCCCCTCGATCACGACGTTCGGCGAGCGGTTCAACGCCGCCCGGGCCTTGCTCCACCACGACGACCACTTTTCGGCGGGCAGATACCTGGGCGACAGGATGTGCTTGAGTTCGTCCGAGTCCAGCTTGCCGTGATGGCCGTGCAGCAGTCCGACGACCAGGGCCGCGGGATCGGAGGCCAGCAGTTCCGCGATTCGCCCGGGATGCAACTGCGCGAGCGCCCGAAAGTCACTGGGTTCCACCAGGTCATATTTCAGGGCCAACGTGTCCGGATCGAGCGTTTCTTCGGCCCGCTTGTGCCGGATGGTGTACTTCGGCCCGTCCGCGTCGACGGTCACCACCTCGGCCGCCCGCTCGTCCATCCGGCTGAGCAAAAAGTCGCCCGGCTTGAGGTTCAGACAGATTTCCAGCGTGCGCAGAGCCCGCCGCGGCGATTTCTCGCCTCCCAGCCCCGAGGCCTCGATGAGCTTGTCGATCTCCGGCCGGTCGGCATACACCTCGCGATAGAGCCCCAGCGCATCCTGCCGCAGCTCGGCACTCTCGCCGCAGCGAAGCAGCAGTTCCCGGCCCAGGGCCAGGGCCTCGACTGGCTTGGTGACTTCCTTCTCGGTCGCCAGCCACGACCAGCCGAGCGTCGCCGCCAGTTCGCCCTTGTTGTATTTGGTCAACAGCTCCAGCGTTTCCAGAAGATCGCCGCGATCGCGCTGCTGAGCGGGCTGGTCCATCAGCGCCAGCCATCGGTCCTCGAGCGCCTTGTACTCCGCTCGTCTGGCCAGTTCCGCCAAAGGTCCCTGCGAGTTACCCATCGCCTTGATGTCCTCAGCCGCCGGGTTCGAACGCCTGCCGTGCCGCCGCGGCGGTCTGCCGCCCCACACAACGCCGGGAACACGGGAGTAGACGGAACCCTTCCGGCCGGTCGCCGACCGCCCGGCGGGTTCGCCCTGCCCTGTCCCTCGGTTTCGGTGAAGACACGGGCCGCGCCGATCAAAACCGCCCGCCGCGGCCAAACCAATATCATCCCCTATCCCGCCAGGCGTGTCCAGTGAGCTGAGGCGCGTGCCACGCCCGAGGGTGCATCGGGCGATCAGGGGCATCTGTGTCGGGTAGCATGGGCAAGAGTAGAAAACGAGAG
>JACQVT010000405.1 GCA_016209665.1 Planctomycetota bacterium
ACCGACGTCGGCACGGCCATGGAGGTCACGGCCACGGGTTTGTCGCTGATGAACGGGGGGACGTACACCTTAGAGGTGCGAGCGACCAACGGTGCCGGCGCCGTCAGCGCGGTCGGCACGTCCGACGGCATCCGCGTGTTCACCTACGACGCGAACGGAGACGGCAGGGTCGACAGCATCGACACCGATCGGTTCCTGGCGTGTCTGTCGGGCCCGGACGCGGGCTACCCGACCAACGTCGGCGTGGACTGCGGCCGGTTCGACGCCAACCGCGACGGCGACGTGGACCTGGAGGACTACGGCCCCTTCCAGCAATGCCTGACCGGCGACCAGCCGGCGAACCCGAACTGCCTGGACTGATCGGCGCGGATCACGACGCGGTCATGAGGTCGCCGACCACCTTGGCTGCGTGGTCGGCGAGGAAGTCGAGGGCGCCGCGGCGGGGGCGGAAGCTGTCGTAGAACAGGTGGGCCATCTCGACCTCGTAGCCCCCCTCGTCGAAGGCGGCCGTCGTGGGCAGGTAGCCGATGACGCCGTTGGCGTAGCCGACCACGTAGACACTCGTGCCCGTGCGGCGGCGCAGGTCGTCGGCGAGCACCGAGAACACCTCGGCATTGATGCCGATGGTCACCGTGTTGCCCAGCCGCACGCCGAACAGTTCGGCCTCGGCCGTATCGAGGCCGGCTTGCTTCTTCACCGCCTCAGTCATGTTGTGCCGCCAGACGCCGATAGCGCGGCGGAACTTGTCACCCCACTCACTGAGCCCGGCGACGTTCTGGAGCGACCGTTCGGCATAGGCGTCGATCTGGGCGGGCGTCAGGGCCTCCATCGGCAACCGAACGGTCCGCGAGCACACGCGCAAGAGGGGGTTGGCCAGGGACGACGCCTCGCGCAGGTGGTCGATGACCGCTGATGCAACCTGTCCGCCCCAGTCGTCGACCTGGTCCACGGAGACGTTCTCCTCCGGTGAGTTGAGATTGCCGCAGCCGCCGCTGGCGACCAGCACCATCGGCCCGCCGGGAAGATCGCGCGTGAGGGCGGCCGCCGTTCGGCCGGGCCAGTCGGCGCTGATGTGCCGGTTCACGGGCCCCAAGGCCACCGGATGCATGGGATAATTGACGAGTACGGCGATGTACGTGCCGTCGTCCCGCCGCCAGCCGCCGGCCGCTACCCGCGGATCGGTGTGGGCGGTGGCCCGGCCGCGGCGATCGACGGCCAGATCGCATCGGCCCTCGACGGCCACCAGTTGGCAGGCCTCGGTGCGGGCCGCGGCAGCCATTGCCGCCTCGCGCAGTCGGCCGTCAAGCCAGGCAACGTACCGCCGATCGTACTCGCCCGCCTCGTGCAGCACGACCGTGGCCGGTCCCGCGTGCGTGTGCGTGGCGGACAGCATCACCCGGCCGGGCGGCAGGCCCAGGGAATCCGTAGCCCATCCTCGGAACGCCTCGACGAACTCCCGCCGGAACCCGATCACGTCGCAGTGCACCCACAGCAGGCGTTCGTCGCCGTCCTCCAGATACAATGCCCGAGCGTACAGCGGATCGAGTACGCCGATCGACGGCTGCGTGCGAGCAGCGAAACCCGACAGCTCGCTCCCGACCGCCGGTGCGATATCCACCTGGGAAGTACCGATCCGCATGTTGATGCTCCATCGCGCGGGGGGAAGATCATTCCTCATCATCCCTTGTCCGCTTCACCACGTACCAGACGGCGGCGATGCCTGCGGCGACTATGCAGATGATCGCCAGCCCGATCAGCAACCATGAAAGCCGGCCGAGCCGAATCTCTACGACGGTTACGCCGGCGGCCGGCGTCGAGACCGGGGGTAATGCAGTGATCAAGGGCTGCGTCGCGGGCGTCGGCTGCTCGGCGGCGGCCACGACGACCACCGGCGGCTCGCCCAGCCTCGCATCCGCCCGCGTGACCCGGCCCGCGGCCACAATCACGTCGGCCAGATGCTCACCGGGCAAGCCGTGCTTGCGGATGGTCAACCGCTGCTTGCCCGGCGGCACCTTCAGGAACGAGTAGACGCCGTCGGCCGACGAGAGGGCGACGTAGTCGGACCCTTCGCGGCGGATCTGGGCATCGACGATCGGCCGACCGCTGCCGGAGTCGGTGACCGTGCCGAGGATGATGCCGTCGGTCGGACTGTCCTTCCACGGCATGGGCGGCGTGGGGACGTCCGACTCGTAGACGCCGCCCGGCCTACTATACTGGGCGATCCCGTCGCGGCGGTCCAGGCTGCGGAAGCTGAACACGACGTTCCCGAGCCCGCCGAGATCGCGCGTCACCCGCACCTCGCGGATCAGCTCGGCGATGCCGACGCCGGCCGTCTGGCCGGCGTAGATGTGCCGGCCGGCGTCGTGGGCGAGCCAGTCGGGCAGGACGCGGCTGAAGTCCGGCGGGCGATTGTCGTTGTCGGCCCAGTAGATCTGCGGCACGACGAAGTCCATCGCCCCGGCGGCCAGCCAAGCCTGGGCGTCCTGGTGGCACTTGGCGACGGCGTACTGGAAGCTCGCGGGGTACTCGGGATAGCGGTCGCGGCTGACCAGACCCAGGGGCGATGAACTCACCTTGACCCGCGGCTTGACCTCGGCGATCTGGGCGTACAGGTCGCACAGGAACCGCGTGAACTGGTCGTTCGTCCAGGCGTCGAGATCGAGGCCGGCGGGGTTGCCCTCGGCCCCCGATTGCTGGCGGGCCATCGAGATGGGGTCGTGGGAGCAATCGGCCCGCGGCGTGCGGATGCGGTCGAAATGCACACCGTCCACGTCGTAGTGCCGGACGACGTACATCACCTGGCGGCGGGTGTAGGCCTGGGCCTCGGGCACGCCGGGGGCGATCCAAACGTAGTTGTCGGCCGCCCAACTCAGCGGCCGTCCCTCGCCGTTGTGCACCAGCCAGTCGCACGTCTGCGGGCCGGCGGCGTCAAAATGCTTGAAGAACACGTGCCCCGCCGCGGCGGGTCGGTGGCGGGCGGCGTCCTGCCAGGCCACGTGCGTGTTGATGTAAGCATGAAACTCCAGCTTGTTCGCGTGGGCGGCCTCGATGGCGTAGCCCATCGGGTCCCAGCCGGGGTCCGAGCCGTCGGGCGAAATGAACGGGGAGAAGGGCTCCTCGGGCGAAGGATACAACGTGTCGCACTGGCCGCGGACCTGAAACATCACCGCGTTGAAGTGGTGCTCGGCCAGGCTCTTCATGATCCCGTCGATGCGGGCCTTGCACGCGGCCGCGTCGGGCGTGGGCCACTCGAACCGCGACACCCATGCGGCGCGGAACTCCGCCTCCGGCGCGGCAAATAAAACCGACACCATGAGGAAAGGAACCACACCACACATGGCAGCTCGAGCCACGGACGACCTCCTCAACCGAGCGATCACGCGCCGCGTCGGCCCGCGCGGTCGCGTTCCAGCAGGCGCCGCTGCTCCTCGTCGAACGCCTGCTGCTCGGCGATTCTCTTGCGTTCAATCGCATCCTCGGGTTCCAGGTGCGGCTCCCAGGGATACGGCACGTGCTCCCAGGTCAACTCGTCGCCCCGGCAGTGAAACACGGTGTATCCCGGCGGCGAGCCGATCCAACTGCCCGCCCACCAGGCCCCGCTCACGGCGGCGCTGGTCAGGTACCAGACGCCGCTCAGCCGGTACTCCTCGATGCGGTGGCTGTGCCCTTGGAGCAGGGCCTTGACCTTGTGCCGTTCCAGGACCGTCCGCAGGTCCTTGGTGTCCCACAGCACCATGCTGCCGTCCATCGCCTTGTAGTTGGGGTCGCCGTTGATCTGACCCCGATTGCAGAACGCGGCGATGTGGGTGACGGCCACCGTCGGTGAGCCGGCGGCGGCGCCCAGATCGTAGGCCAACCACTCCCGTTGCTCCGGCCCGATCCGCGGCTCGTAGGTCGGCCCGTCCTTGCCCTGGATGGGATAGATCGAGTCGAGCACCACGAAGTGCCAGCCGCCGTGATCAAAACTGTAGTAGCTCTTCTCCCAGCCGAGGCGGTCCATGATCATCTTCTTGCCGATGTCGGGGTCGTCGACGGGCACCTTGCGCCGGCTCGAGAAGCCGAGGGCATCGTGGTTGCCCATGCAGTTGTAGTACGGGATGCCCAGGCCGTCGCTGCCTTCCTTGTACAGGCGGATGAACTCGGCGAAATCGGCCTTGGTGTTGTAGGTGCCGTCGAAGGCCAGGTCGCCGCCCATCAGCGCGAACGCCGGCTTGCACGCCAAGGCCCGCACCGACTCGACGCACTTGTGGTAGCCCACGTCGCCCTTGCGCTTGGGCGTGACGTGCATATCCGTCAGGTGCACGAAGCTGAACGAGCCGGCCGACGTAGCCGTCTTCGGCTCGGCGGCATCGGCACGCCGCTCGCCGGGAATGCACGCGGCGGCGGCGCCGGCGCAAGCCCCGGTGATGAATTCACGTCGTGACAGAGGCATACGAGCATCCTCCTGCGATACTTCATGTGCAGACGCACCGGCCCGCATCAGAATCTGGCAATCCTTCCGGGCCGGCGCAAACGCTTCGCCCGTAAGGCGTTCGAACGTTGCCAGGGACTTTTGGTCCCTGGAAAGCTGGTGCCTTTCGGCTGCTTTGTTCCTCCGCTTCTTTTCTCCGCCCTGCAGCAGCGATTTTCAGGGGCCTGTTTATTTGACCCTGGTCGGCGGGCGCTCATCGGAAACGGAAGTCCAG
>JACQVT010000371.1 GCA_016209665.1 Planctomycetota bacterium
CGCCCATGACCAGCACCGCCGTTGTCGCGCCGATCAGCCCGCCCACCGCCCATCTCAACTGACGATTCTGCCGTTCCAGTTTCGCGATCCGTTGCTCGAGAGTCATGGTCAACCTCCTTGAAGGCGGCAATTATACTGCAGGAGCTGGCGTGGTCGGCGCGGGCCGGCCCCATGCCAGCGGCGCACGATCATCGGGACGGGTCATGGCCGACAGGCAGGTGGTGACCAGGGTGTGGATCGAGACGGGCTGCATCGTCTGCGATGCCTGTCAGACGGCCTGCCCCGAGGTGTTCGAGGTGCGGGACCAGACGTGCATCATCCGCCCGGAGGCCTTGGCGGCGGACGTGCTCGAACGTCGGACGCAGGCCATCCAACTGGCGGCCGAGGAGTGCCCGGTGAACGTCATCCGGTACGAGGTGGCCGACGCGAACGAGTGATTCTCGGTCGAGACACGCTCGCTCCTACCAGGCAGCGGCTTGAGCCGGGTTGCCCCGTCCTGCCCGAGCCGCTCGTGTTAGTGCAAGATGGGCCATTCGCCGGACGGCGGGCGGCAAATCGCCCAGCCGGAGCCCCAGAAACAAGCCTGCGAGCCCTGAAACGGGTGCTCGAGGTCGCCTCGTCTGCCCGTATCGGCCCGTTGACACGCACGGCACGCCCTGCCCATCTTGTGGGGCCGTCTGGCACGTGTATTGCAATCGGTGTCCGGCGCCTTGGGAAGCCCATGAGGCCTTCCGCGAGGCGAAGCGTTCGTGCCGGTTTCGGCCCAAGGAGATAGGCGATGGCGCTGACGAAGGTATGGCTGGAGCAGTCCGATTGCATCTCGTGCGAGGCCTGCGAGTCGAACTGTCCGGAGGTTTTCGAGATGGGCGACGGCGAGTGCAAGGTGAAGCCCGAGGCGGCGGACCCCGCCTATCTGGGCCCCATTTCGGAGAAGGTTAAGGAGGCGGCGGCGGCCTGCCCGGTCGAGTGCATCAAGTTTGAGGAAGTCTGAGAGGCTCGGCCGGGCCCCCGCCATGCCCGCCGACCCGACTGATAAGCGTCTTCTCTACATCGAAGCCCGCCACAGCCACGCAGTAAGGTTGTGACGGGCTTCTTTAATCGTGCAAGTGAGAATCAGTCTCAGCAGTGATCGCCGTCGATGGCGGAGACTGGCGTGCTGCAAACCTCGACAGGGTCATCCGAGCGGGCAGCGTCCGGTTGGTTAGGGCGTGGCGCGGGGGCTATACTCGCTGGGGTTGCTGAAACGATCGTTGGAGCAGGGGCTTATGGCGGACAAGGCCAGGGTGTGCATCCGGCGGGCTGAGTCGTACGAGCCGTCGGTGGTCGAGGCCGCCGTCGGGGCGGCGGTTGAAGCGCTGGGCGGATGGGGGGCGTTTGTCCGGCCGGGCGACCGGGTTTTGGTCAAGCCGAATTGCATCTCGGCCACGCCGGCCGACCAGCACGCCCAGACCCATCCGGCGGTCATCTTGGAGGTGTGCCGCCAACTGCTCGATTTCGGGGCTCGGCCGTTCGTGGGCGACTCGCCCGCCTGGAGTTCGCTGGAGGCCAATCTCGGCAAGCTCGGTATTCTGCCCGACCTGGCCCGTCTGGGCGTACCGGTCGTGTCGTTTAACCGGCCCGTCCACACCGACAACCCTCGGGGTCACGTGTTCCGCCGGCTGACGGTTGACCGGGCGGCCCTGGAGGCCGACGCGATCGTCAACCTGCCGAAGCTCAAGGCGCACCGCCAGCTTCTGATGACCGTGGTCATCAAGAACATGTTCGGTTGCGTCAACGGCCGGCGCAAGGCCTGGTGGCACGTGAAGGCCGGCAGCTACGAGAACTACTTCGCCAATATGTTGGTCGACGTGTTCGAGATGCTGCGTCCGGCGGTGAACATCGTCGACGCCATCGTGGCCATGGAGGGCAAGGGACCGGTTAATGGCACTCCACGGCCGATGGGCCTGGTCATGGCGTCGACCGACGGGCCGGCCCTGGAGCGCGTCGTCGCCCACGTCGTCGGCGTCAAGCCCGGCCAGCTCCGCACGCTGCACGCCGCCCGCGAGCTGGGCGTCGGCACGCCCTGGCTCGAACAGATCGAGGTCGACGGCCCGCCGCTGGATGAACTCCGCGTCACCGATTTCGACCTGCCCCGCCTCATTCCCATCGGCTTTTCCATACCCCGCTTCGTCAAGGGCAGTTTCCGCCAAGCCTGGATGACGCGCCTGGCAGACAAGGCTCAGGCTTCGGAGTGTGTGTGAGAAGCCGTTTCGGAACCACGCCCGTCACAAAGCGGGGGTTGCTCGCCGCGAGAAGCCGCTCGCTGAGGGTCGCGGTTCGGACAAGGCCACGGCTGGCACACACCCTTTCGGGTGAACTTACAGCACGACTTGATCGGAAAACGCTCAACCGTAGGCAGGCGGGTCGACGATCAACTATAATTACCTTGGCCGGCAGGAGCGCCGATCGCCCCTCTTCAAGACATGGGACCGCGCAGACTCGGGGCGGCGGACGGGCCGACCCGAGATTCGGAGGTGGCATCATGCTGCGAACGATCGGCCTTACCACAGGCGTCCTGGTGATCATGGTGGCGGTCCTGCCCGCGCACGGCCAATACTACGTGCAGCAAGGCAATGTTCTGGACGCGAACAATCGGCTCGGTTCGGGCGGCATCAATTCGCCGAGTCAGGCCTACCGCATCAACCAGGGCAATCGGCTTATCAGCGGCAACACCACCGGCGGTACCGCCTTTCGGAGTTACTCGCCGATCCGCGACGCGAGTTCGCTGTTCCTCGGCACGCCGAACTATGCCCCGGGGATTGGACTGGGCGGGCTATACCCCGGTCTTTCTGGCGTCACGACGGGTTCGTTCGGCGGCGCGGTCCTGCCCTCGGACCGGCTGAACACCTTCCGCCGTGACTCGTACAACCTTGCCGACGCCCGCCGGTGGGAGGCCGACGCCCGCCGGTGGCAGACGGCCGCGGGGTTTGCCCCGTCGCCGTATTACTCGCCCACCAGCACCGTGACCAACAGCGGCCAGATCATCCGGGGCCTGAATCAGCCGGGCACCTCGCAGGTGCGATCGAGCTACTCACTGCTCCGCAACGATTACTCCACGCAGGTGGAAAACCCCTTGGACGCTGCCCGAACCGGCAGTCTGCTGGGTAACCCGCTGAGCGCCGAGCCCCGGCTGATGCGGGCCGACACGGGCAAGACGGTGTCAGGCAACGTCAATGAGCGATTGCTGGGCAGCCCGTTGTTCAGCGGCATTCGGCAGGTGCCCCTTTCGCAGTTGGCCGCCGAGGCGGACCGGCAAGTCGAGGGAGCGCCCGCTGCGGGATGGATGCCGGAACGGACCCCGCGAGGCGCGGAAAGCGGCGCCGGCTCGCCGACCGCGAATCTGGCTGGTTCGGCCGTTGACCGCCTGACGGGCGGAGCGGGATTGCCGGCCGCGGCTGGACCGGAGGCTCGGCTGAGCCGACCGGTGGGGGCGTCGCCGGGCGGGGCTGCCCGGGCGGAGGCTGACTCTGCGCTGGCCCGCCCGCTCGCTGGGGCCGGATCGCCGTCCGGCACGTTGCAGATACCGTCCGGCCCACAGGAGACGACGACGGCGGGCCCGGCGCTGCGGCGGGCGCCGCTGCGCGAGGTACCGGTCGACCAGGGGCCGCTGAGCACGTTCGTCGGCACGCAGGACGAGCGTCTCAAGACGCAACTGGCGAGTGCCGAGGAACTGCTCCGCCAGCAGCGGTACTACGACGCGGCCCGCCGGTACGACATGGCCCACGCCGTCCAACTCGACAACCCGCTACCGCTGTTTGGCCGGGCGATGGCGCTGCTGGCCGCGGGCGACTACATGGCCAGCGCCAACGACCTGTTCATGGCCATCCAGTTGGCCGGGCCGCAGACGGCGGTGCAGGTCAACCTCAGGCAGTTCATCCCCGATCTGACCGTCCTCGATCAGCGCCGGGCGTTCCTCGAGAACCGCCTGGAGGCGGTGGACGACTTTCGGCTGCGGTTCCTGCTCGGGTGGGCGGACTACATGAGCGGGCTGACCGCCGACGGCCTGGCCAACATGCAGAAGGCCGCGGCCGCCGCTCCCGAGCCGATGACCGCCCTGCGGCGGTTCGTCGAGCACGTCGGCACGCAGCCTTCCGGCCACACCGCACCTCCGGCCAGCCGCCCTGGCGAGTGATGCTGGGAGGGCGTGGGTCCAGCCGTGTTCAGGCGAGGCGTCGCCGCAAGTCCAGTCGTTGCCGACGCAGGGCCAGATCTCCCTGAATCGACCCGTGCTCCTGGGTCCGCCGTTTGCGGGGGCGGTTGAATTGGGCTAAAACAAACGCATGGGAACGTTCGCCTCCCCGCTGAATCTGCCTTTCGACGCATCCCAGACGTTGCGGCGAGCGTTTGGCCCCGATCTGGACCGGGCGGCCGTTGAGGCACTTGTCATCGAAGGCTACCGCACAGGCAAGCTCACCGCCGGGGAGGTTGCCCGCGTCCTCGGGATCGAGACTTCGATCGCAGCTCAGGCTTGGCTTTCGAAACACGACGTCGAGGTCAACTATTCAATCGAAGACCTCCACGCAGACCGGGAATCCCTCGCCAAGCACTTTCCCGAGATGGCCCGATGATCGTCGTCTCCGACGCCAGCCCGCTTAACGTGCTGGTCCGAATCGGACACGTCGACGTACTCCGCCCACTGTTTAAGGTCGCAGACCGCATTCTTGAGGAAGCGTTGGAGCGCGACGCGGCCCGCAAGGCTGCGTCGTGACACCGCAGCACGGCGGATCTGTCGACTTGTTGGCCGGTGTTCGTCGGTCTTGCACAGCATCGCAGGTGAGGGCCTCGCAAAGGATTCGCCCGAAAACCAGGCGGCCAGGGATGCCCGCCCCCCAACGCCGGCGGACTTGGTTCGGGGGCGGCCGGAGTGTATCATAATGTGTACCGGGCCTAGGACACCCAGGGGCAGGACAGGAAGGGCAGTATACGAATGTCGACGAGCAAAGCGCTCAAGGTCGAGGATATCAAACGGGCCAAAGACGGCTTGGACGTGTGGGACGACATCCATCGCTACGCGGCGGGGGGCGATTACAACGCGATCGATCCCGAGGACTTCGAGCGGTTCAAGTGGTACGGCGTCTATCGGCAGAAGCCCAACGACGGCCATTTCATGCTCCGCGTGAAGATCCCCGGCGGGCAGCTTACGGCGGTCAAGCTGCGGGAGATCGGGGGGATCTGCAACCAGTACGCCCGGGGCTTCGGCGACGTGACCACCCGCCAGGACATCCAGCTTCACTGGCTGCAGATCCAGGACGTGCCGGACGTGTTCGACCGGCTGTACAACAAGCTGGGGATGTTCCAGGAGTTCTCGTGCGGCGATGCCCCGCGGAACACGACGAGCTGCCCGCTGGCGGGCGAACTGGCGGACGAGATCGTCGACTGCGGCCCACTGGCCAAGGCGATCGCCGGCATGTATCGGGCGGGCGGCAAGGAGTTCAGCAACCTGCCCCGGAAGTTCAAGACCTCGGTCGGGGCCTGCCGTATCCACTGCCACGCGCCGCAGATCAATGAGATCGGTCTGTTCGGCGTCGAGCGTAAGGGCGATAGCGGGAAGATCGAGCGGGGCTTCGGGCTGTGCGTCGGCGGCGGGCTGCGCGACACGCCGTTCTATGGCCAGTCGCTCCGCGTGTTCCTGCCGCCGGACCTCTCGTTGATCCTGGACGTGTGCCGCCGGATCGCCAACATCTTCCGCGACCAGGACCAGCTTCGGCTGGGCCGGCTGCGGGCCCGGCTCAAGTTCTACATGCAGGAGATCGGCTGGCAGGCATTCCGCGATCAGCTCGAGCAGCGGCTCGGCTATGCCCTCCAGCACGACGACAGCATCGTCGGTCCCGAGGGGGCGGGCCACGACGACCACGTCGGCGTCGGCGAGCTGAAGAACGGCCGGCGATACGTCGGCATCCCGATCCCGCGGGGCCGGCTGACCGGGGACCAGATGATCCGCATCGCGGACCTGGCCGAGAAGTACTGCCAGGACCCCGACCGTCAGATCAACACGACCATCAAGCAGAACCTCATCCTGCTGAACGTCCGGACCGACCGCACCGCCGACCTGTGCAGGGAGCTGGAGGACATCGAGCTGCCGGCGGAGGCCCACCTGCTGCGGCGGCAACTGATCAGTTGCACGGGCACGCAGTTCTGCAACTTGGCCGTCGTCGAGACCAAGGAGCGGGCCAAGCGCATCCTCGAGTACCTCGAGAAGAACGTGCCGATGGACGAGCCGATCTTCATCTCGGTTACCGGCTGCCCCAACAGTTGCGCCCAGTACCAGATCGCGGACATCGGCCTGCAAGGCACGCTGTACACGTACAAGGGCGAAAAGGGCGTCGAGCACTACCACGTGCTGGTCGGCGGGCGGATGGGCACGCAGCCGGAGTTCGGGCGATTCGTCGGCACGGGCGAGGATGGGGCCAAGAAGGTCAAGGTCCCGGCCGAACTGATCCACGTGGCGATCGAGCGGCTGATCCGGGCGTGGCAGGCCGACCGCACCAACGGCCAGCGCTTCGCGGACTGGGCCCAGGCCCAGCCGATGGAGCGCTTGGCGGAGTTGATCACGGTCGCGGACGAATGCTGACATACCCGCCTGGACCACTGTTGCACCGGCACAATACAGCGAGGGTGTGTGAACGTGAGAACGTGTGAACGTGAGAACGTGTGAACGTGAGAAC
>JACQVT010000372.1 GCA_016209665.1 Planctomycetota bacterium
CCCGGATCGGTGACGAGGAGCGGGCCAAGCTGCTGGCGGATGCGTTCGCCAACGCCAAGGCCGACGCGGGCCGCATGGCCGCCGCCGCGGGCGTGCAGTTGGGCGACCTGGCCAGCCTCAGCAGTCACACCACCGGCCCCGACGAGAACTTCAGCAGATACAGCTACGCCTATGGCTCGCGGTTCTACCAGGTCATGCAGCAGGCGCGGGCCATGATGTCGCCTGAAAGCGAGGACCGTGAGGCCGTCGGCATCGAGCCCAAGAAGATCACCCACCGCGTGGTGATGATGGCGTCGTTCAGGCTCAAGTGAGAACGTAATTGCCGAGGACGTTGGCGGCGATCCAGACCAGCAGGGCCAGCGGCGCGAACCGCCTGGCATACCGGACGAAGTGTGAGCCGCCGGCCTCCGCTCCGGTCAACGTGGTGGCCGAACCCGAGCGGTACTCGATCCACCGCCCGAGGACCATCAGACCGGCGAGCGCGCCGAACCCGGCGTCATACGGCGTCAGCCAGCCGTTGCCGCGGGCGACGATCAGGTAGGTCAGCAGGGCCAGCAGCAGCGGGCCGAAGAAGGCCCAGGTCAGCCGGGCCGCCAGCACCGACAGGCTGGTGATCTCACCCGTGCCGGTGTGGTCGGGAACCTGCGGGACGTTGTTCATGGCGTTGCTCCCAAGGGTGATTTCGCGCCTCCCGCAGCGCAACATCGACGAACGTCGCCCATGCGCCGGGAACGAAATCACTGAAGCGTGAGTGGAATGGCGGCCCGACCAATCCGACATGCCTGCGGGCGCCCGCGCGGCCCGCACCCGTGGGATAATCAATTGTATAAGGTTTGGTCGCCCGGTCAACGGGAACCGTTGAGCGACATGTGCGTCCAATTCTGCGTGTGAAAGCAGGGTGTTCGATGCGGTTTCCAGAACGGAGCACAGCCATGTCCAGTCGCGCCTCGCATGTCGTCCTCGTGGGTCTCCTAATGTCCGGCGTTTCGGCGGCCACCGCCTGGGCGGACGGCCTGATCGTCGTCCATCCGTGGGTGCCGCCGGGTGAAATCCGGCCGGTGCCGATGCCGGTGCCGAGGCCCACCCCACTGCACGTCCGGTATCATCGCGTCGAGGCCGAGATCACCGACAGCGTGGCCATCACCAGGATCGACCAGGTCTTCTACAACCCCAACCCGCGGCAACTGGAAGGCACCTACATCTTCCCGCTCGCGGACGACGTGGCCATCCAGAAGTTCAGCATGGTCATGGACGGCAAGGAGGTTCGGGGCGAACTGCTCGACCGCGACAAGGCCCGCGAGATCTACCAGGGCATCGTCAACAAGAACCGCGACCCGGCGCTCCTGGAATACATGGGCACGCGGATGTACCGCGCTCGCGTCTTCCCCATCCCGGCCAGCGGCGAGGTCCGCATTCAGTTGGAGTACTCTCAGACCATCGAGTCGGTCGGCGGCCTGGCCACCTACCGTTACCCGCTGAACACCGAGAAGTTCTCGTCGGCCCCGCTGGGTGACGTTTCGGTCCGTGTGCGGATCAGAAGCCAGTTGCCGCTGGCGGCCGTGTTCTGTCCATCGCATCAGGCCAGCATCGACCGCAAGAGCCCCAACGAGGCCACCGTCGGCTACGAGGAGAAGAACGTCAAGCCCGACAAGGACTTCCTCGTCGGGTATCAGACGAGTACGGACGAGTTCGGCCTGGCCCTGCTGACGTATCGCGGGGCCGGCGAGGACGGGTACTTCATGGCCCGCATCGTGCCGTCCTTCGGCCAGGAACGCACGCCCCTGCCCAAGGACCTCACGTTCGTGATCGACACCTCGGGCAGCATGGCCGGCACCAAGATCGAGCAGGCCCGCCAGGCCCTGCGGTTCTGCCTGGCCAACCTGAACGCGGAGGACCGGTTCAGCATCATCGCATTCTCGACCGAGGTCCGGCCGTGGCGCGACCGGCTCCTGCGGGCGAGCAGGGAGAACGTCGCCGAGGCCCGCGAGTACGCCGCCGGGCTGAGCGCGGTGGGGGGGACCAACATCAACGACGCCCTGCTGACGGCCCTCAAGCAGGGCGAGACGGCGGGCAAGGACGGGGGCCGCCCGTACATGATCGTGTTTCTGACCGACGGCCTGCCCACCATCGGCGAGCGCGACGTGCAGAAGATCCTCAAGAACGTGCGGCAGGCCAACGCCGGCCGCGTCCGCCTGTTCGTCTTCGGCGTGGGCAGCGACCTGAACACTCAGTTGCTCGACAAGCTGGCCGACGACAACCACGGGTCGCGCCAGTACGTGTCGGAGCAGGAGGACCTGGAGCTGAAGCTGTCGAGCTTCTACGCCATGATCGCCCATCCCGTCTTGAGCGACGTGAAGTTGTCGTTCGGCGGCGCGGAGGCCTATGACCTGTACCCGCACGACCTGCCCGACCTGTTCAAGGGCAGCGAACTGGTGGTGTTCGGGCGCTGCCGAGGCACGGGCGAGCAGGCGGTCGTGCTGCGGGGCCGGCGGGCCGAAGCGGAGGTCGTGTTCAAATGGACGAGGGACTTCGGCCGGCGACAGCTCGGCCACGATTATCTGCCTCGGCTGTGGGCCAACCGCAAGATCGCCTACCTGCTGGATGAGATCCGCATGAACGGCGAGAACGCCGAACTCAAGGACGAGATCGTGCGGCTGGCCAAACGCTACGGCATCTTGACGCCCTATACGTCGTTCCTGGTGATGGAGGAGGCGGAATTGCGCGGCGTGACGGTGAATGACCGAATGCAGGCGGGCGAGCGCGTGC
>JACQVT010000373.1 GCA_016209665.1 Planctomycetota bacterium
CCGCCGCAGTTCAGTTGGATCGACCATCGCCTGGTCCGTGACAGGCACATCGCCGGCCGGTCGATCGAGGCCCTGGCCTTGTACCTCTTCCTGGTGACCGTGGCCGATGGCCAGGGCCTGAGCTACTACTCCGACGCGGGTATTGGCAAACTGCTGCCGCTGGATGGGCCGGCGTTGGCCCGCGCCCGCCAGGAACTGATTCGAGCCCGGTTGGGCGAGATGCTGGGGAATCGCTCACTCGGATCGAAGATCCTGCGCGGTGAAAGAGACCTGAGCAAGAGCCACATCCGTGTGCTGGCCAAGCGATTCAACGTCGATCCGGGTCTCTTCATCTGACTTGCCGCCCGCCAGCACGCCGGGGATTCCCAGGCGCGAACGCCCTGTACGCTTGAATCTGGTGCGTCCGAGACCCCCGCTCATGTTGCGGGATATGGTCACCGCCGCGAAGAGGAAACCGACGAGACCGCGAGCGGGCAGCGAGCAGGTCCTCCTGCCTTCGGTCACGGATCCCCGGTCCTTCGGAGTAGCGCAGCTCCACGGTGTTCTCATCAACGGGGTGGATCTTGGCGTGGGGGACCTCATTCGCCATCGGCGCGACCTCCGGAACCACCGTCCTTGTACTCGCCTATCTCCTCAATCTCACCTGCGTATGTGGTGCGCGGTGAACCGAACTCTGCGCCATTGATGGCTGCCCGGCGAAGCCTGTCGTTGATTGCCACCCCCAGGCCTTGGTCGGGAACTGACGGTCAGGAGTCCCTCCTGATACGAACCACCTGCTACGGTAACCTGAAAGACTCTGCCAAGATGACACCCAATCATGTGTTACGCCCTCCATTCCGAAATCAGGCTCATGAGCGCCCTAGCCGCCTCCTCCGGACCCTTCGTCTCGTATCCGGAAATCCCCAGGCGCGTTCGGAGTTGTCCCACAAACATGCCGCTTTCGAACGCCGCTCTGAATGCCTTGTCAGCCAAGGGTTCATGCAGCTCCCTGTATTGAGGCGGACCGAAGATGTTGGCGAAGTAGCTGTGAACCAACCCAGTGGACGTCGTCGTCCCTTTCGCCATGGCCGCCCCTTCTCGGAAGACGTTCAGGGCCGTGTCCGGCGTATCGAATCGTTCGATGATGGGATGGCTGTCATCCACCTCCTCGTAGTTGTTTGCGTACAGCAGCAGATCCAGCCGGTAGCCATGGAGCACTTCATCCAGCGTGGTCACCGGCAGCACCACGCGTGCGTTGATCTTCTGCGGGCTCATAATGATGGACCGGTCCAATTGCCCGAACGCGTAGCCCTGTTGGAGGTCGTCCAGCCGGACGAAGGCACCGATCTCTGTGCCATAACCCAGGACGCTGCCGTCGGCGGCAATATCGAGCGATCCCATGTCATCCGCGACGATCCGCAAGTCGCGGACGCAGTCCTTGCCCAGCATCCGCAGCGCCTCCAGGGACTCGGACTTGCCTGCCGCCGTGTCGCCGATGAGGAGAACGCTCGCCGCCCGGCCATTCTCCAGAGCGATGCGTACCATCGCACCGTGGTAAGGCATCCGTCCCCGCTTCATCATCAGGATGTTGTGGAGCGTCAAGATCATCTTCTTGAGGTAGCCGAAATAGCCGAACCGGTCTTCTCCGGGCACGGCGGCGACCAGCAGGTCGTTGTCTTCATCCTCGTAGAAGATGGCCGGAAGATCGCCAAAGGCGGCCATCGCTTCCGAAGGGGCACCAAAGAGATAGACGGCATCAGGGCCTTTGCGGATCTGCTCGGTTGTCGCCAATTCGAACAGATTCGCCAGGGAGCAGCCCAAGCCGATGAAGCTCTGGTGGAAGTAGACGAAAACCACAAGGGGACCCACGATGGCCGGATAGCACAGCCATTGGTTCGGATCGATCGACAGCCCGTCCAGCGGATTGCGTGTCGCCTTCTGGAACTGCCCGGTCCGCTTGTTCATCGGGGGGTCAATGATCATCGGAGGCGCAACCCACACTTGCCGGATGAACGGCACCTTCCCGAGCAGTTCGCGATATCGTGAGGGAAGAGGGCACTCCTCCGGGACCGCAATCAGGCCGATCTTGCAGCCGGCGGCCACTTGTCGATAGACACGGGGGTGGTCGCCGGTGATGTTCTCGCAGAGATCCCGGTATACCGAACGAACCAGATGCGCAAGCGATTCGATCGTGTCATTGAAGACGCGATAAGGACGCTGGTCCGAGCCGGTGGGGCCGGGCTCGGAATGAACCACCATGAAGCGGTCGAACGTGCGCCAGAAGTCGTACAGACCCTCGACGAACTCGTGAAGGGCCTTCCGCCGCGCGGGTTCCAGGAAGTAGCTCGCGCCCGGAACGATATTGGCAACCTGATCCAGAGGATTTTCACTGAGCGGCCGAAGCAGTGCCAGCAAGGACGAGCACCCCGCCACGTTCTCGGAGTTGAGATCCAGTAGATCCAGAAGGGGTGAGCGCCTCTCGCGAAGGTGCTTGACATACAGACAGATGACGCGGAAGAAGACATCGCTGTGCGTCAGCTCCCTCTTTGAGGTGCAGACCTGCCCTTCGGTGTGAATCACCATCTGACAGCCTTCGATCTCGAAGCGTTTAATCGCCATGCGTTCCTCACCATCAGGACGGCTTCCCGCCCATTTCCCGAATCGAAACAAAAAGGCCGAAGAACACCGTGTGACGGCGACGTTCTTCGGCCTTCAACTCCGAACCGCACTCTGTTTGCGGGAGCCCGGTCGGACCTGTAAGACGCCCTTTGGGCAAAAAAAGGACCGCAGGATGACACGCGGTCATCGTGCGGCCTATCCTGCGGCAGGCGGCATCAGGTGCCGCCCCCCGAGTATCTGCCCCATCTAACGTGCCAGTATACGGGAACGACCCACCAAGTCAAACCGGATGGAGCTTTGCGGCGAGAGAACCATCCGCCAACGCGTCCACCAGAGACCGAGCAGGCCGACCCTGCCTTACTGCTCCTGCGAGGGGTCACGGGACTTGCTCCGTGTTTCCCCTACACACTCGAAATCGGGAGACGCCTCCAGCCCGAAGATAATGACCCGCTCACCGATCACGGTACTGATGTCGGTGTGCAGGGTTGTCACTCTCCTTCCGGTTATGGATTCCACGACTGCCTCCAGGAGAGCGCGTCCCCTCTCAAGGAGTTCGATCCGGGTCTGCTTGATTAAGTCACGCCCCCTGGAGCTGTCGGATGTCTTGGCCAACTGGTATTCCGCCGGCGTGAGAACGCCTTTCAGACGCACGAGCACGAGGTCGTCAATGATGTAGGTCTTGGTTTCCAGCGGGCCACGCCCCATGTATTCCTTCTCGAACTTGATCACCGCCTCGCTGATCTCGGCCTCGATCTGTCCCTTGGTTCTGGCTTTCATGTACGTATAGTTCTCGACGACTCGTGGCCGCGCCTGGCGGCCTGACAAGCCTCCTGTGGCGGAGTCCTACAACTCGGTCGGCGTTCTGTACCGGCGATAGCAACGTATCATCCCGCAAAGACTTAAGGCGACAGATGCCGATGCCTGGCGACAGGACGCCATTATGGGCGAGCGCGACTGGCGCGTCCAGCCCGAGCAAGGGAGCGTAAACGCGCGAGGAGCCCGAGACGTTCGGTAAGCTCCATGAGGTCCACCCGCCTGCCGTGTCTTTCGCGACGCGAAAAGCCATATCTATTGTCAGGATGGCCGCAGCTTGGATTCGAGATTGGTCTTCTGAAAAAGGCCAGCTTTTCGAGTTGGGTGTCGTCGCTGAAAGCCCTTCCAAATGGCCAGGAACGCGGTATAATGACCGGCTGCCGGTTCTTAAGTAGTGCGCTTGCACTACTTAAGCCGGGCTGCAGATTTGCGTAAGTGTTTGATGTTGAAAAACTTGCGGGCGTAATTCAGTGGTAGACTGCCAGCTTCCCAAGCTGGTATTGCTCGCCTCAACTTGCGCGTCACTTCTCTGACCCGTAGGGCGGCTTCCAGAGCCAGGGGAGCACGCCGGCTTGCGTTGCCCAGGCGTCCCATTTCTTCTTCATGGTTTCCACGCGGTCGGGATCGGGGGCGGCGAGGTCGTGCAGCTCGGCGGGGTCGCGGGCCAGATCGTACAACTCCCACGAACCGGCGGGACCCTTGGCGACGAGCTTCCAGTCGCGCATGCGGATAGCGCGGTTGCCCTCGTGCTCCCAGTAGATGGCCTCGCGCTCGATCGGCCGGCCTGCGAAGGCGGGGACCAGGCTGACGCCTTCCATCGGTTGGATGCGCTGGCCTTGGAACTGCGTCGGGTACTTGGCCCCGGCGAGTTCCGCGCACGTCGCCATGATGTCGATCACCTGCCCCGGCTGACGCTCGATCTCGCCCCGACGGCGGATGCCCGCGGGCCAGTGGGCGATCAGCGGCGTGGCGATGCCGCCCTCGTGGACCCAGTGCTTGTACTCGCGGAACGGTGTGTTGGAGACGTTGGCCCAGGCCTGGCCGTAGGCGACGTACAGGAACAAGGGTTTGTCCTTCTCGCGGGCAGTGTGCTCGGCGATGAACCTCGTCGCGTTGTCGCTGATGGCGTCGGTGTAGTAGAAGTGCCGGGGCCGGTACTCCGGGTCGTTCTCCGGTGTGATCCGCGTGTTGTCGCGGGTCAGCGTGACCGGGTCGTAATAGCTGCCGCCGCCGGTGATGGTCCCGTAGAACCGATCGAATCCGCGTTGCCGCGGCCAGTTGGCGGGGGCGCCTTCGGCCCACTCCTCGCTGGTGACGTGCCACTTGCCGCACATGTACGTCGCGTAGCCCGCGGCCCGCAGGACCTCGGCGATGGTCACGGCGCGGTGGCTCAGTTCGCCCCGCCACGGTTCGGGCCGACCCTGCGGCCGGCCCGTCATGTGGCCCATGCCCGCCTGGTGCGGATGCAGACCGGTCAGCAGGGCCGCTCGCGTCGGACAGCACCGGGCCATGTTGTAGAACTGCGAGAACCGCACGCCTCCGGCGGCCAAGCGGTCGAGCGTCGGCGTGGGGATCTCCCCGCCGTAGCAGCCGATATCCGAGAAGCCCATGTTGTCGCTCATGACGAGCACGATGTTCGGACGCGGAGCGGTCGCTCCAACCTGGCCGAGCACGCCGGGGGCGCAGGCCAGGAAGGCGAAGACCCACGTATCTGCGAAACCTCGTCTCAAGAACACGCCTCCTGTCTCGGCCGGTTAAATCCGCCGTGTCATCGATCAGATGGCCGCGTCGCTGCGCCGCGGGTGACTTCCCGCCGCCATTGCTTCAGCGCCCCCGCCAGTTCCGTGCGTTTCTCGGGCATTTCACCAGCCAAATCATGCTCCTCGCTCGGATCGCGCCCGAGGTCGTACAACTCGTCGGTACGGGTGTCGTGGTACTCGATCAGCTTGTAGTCGCCGCGGCGGATGGCGCTGGCGGAGCGGCGCCGCTCGGGCCGATCGAGCGTGAAATCCCAATAGAGCGTTTCCCGGCTGAGTGTTGTCGCCCCGCGAAGCAATGGAACGATGCTCTGACCGTCCAGGGTTTGTTGCGGCTTTGGCTTTGCCCCCGCGATCTCGAGGAACGTGGGGTAGAAATCGAGAGCGGTTACGGGCACGTCGCAAACCTCACCTGTGCGCGTGAAACCCGCTCCGTCGATGATCAACGGGACGCGGATGCCGCCTTCGTAGAGCGTCGCTTTGCCCGATCGCAGCGGCCGGTTGGTGGTGAACCGCAGCTCGCCGCCGTTGTCCGACGTGAAGATGAGCAGCGTGCGGTCGGCGAGGCCCCAGTCCTCGAGTGCGGAGGCGATCCGGCCCACGCCCTCGTCCACGCTGGCGAGCATCGCCGCCAACTCCGGGTTGCGGCCCGGCTGGCCTGCGCCCGGCTTCGCGCGGAACCGGGCGACCTCCTCCGGTTTGCCGGCCAGGAAGGCGTGGACGGCGTAATGTGACAGGTACAGGAAGAACGGCCGGGCGCGGTGGCGATAGATGAACGACAGAGTCTCCTGCGTGAGCCGGTCAGTCAGGTACTCGTCGGCGGTCCGAGGCTGGACGTCGGGCATGAACTTGTAGGGGCCGAAGTAGTCACCCTCGGCGATGTAGCGCGTCTCCGAGCAGATCACCTCATCGAAGCCGTGGCCCGCGGGGTCGCCGCGGCGCTGTGCGTAGTCGCCCATGAGGTGCCACTTGCCGATCAGGCCGGTCGCGTAGCCGGCATCATGAAGCGCTTCGGCCAGCGTGTGGTAATCCGCAGCGAGGAACCGCTTGTCGTCCCCCCGCAGGTAGTCCGTGATTCCGACGCGAGCCGGATGCTGCCCGGTCATCAGGGCGGCCCGCGTGGGCGAACACACGGGCGAGCTGGAGTAGGCGCAGGTAAACCGCAGGCCGCGGGCGGCCAGGCGATCCAGGTTGGGCGTTTCGTTGTAGGTGTTCCCGTAACAGCCGAGTTCGCTCCAGCCGAGATCGTCGGCGAGGATGAATACGATGTTGGGCGGCCCGCTGACGTCGGCCGGCCGGGTGGCTCCCGCCCCGAACGTCCGGCCAGCGCTGGCCAAGAGGAGGACCACCAAGCCCAACCCAGGGCGGCCTACGCCTGCAAAACAACGACGCGGGGACGCGGGGACACGAAGACGTGGAGAAGGGCATGGCCGACTCAGAGCCTGTCCCAAAACCCTGAAATCCGACCGGCTGGAAGCCGGTCCCACACGGGTTTTGGGACAGGCTCGTAAAGGATCTGCGCGGCGTGCGAAGGTCCTGACGGATAGTTGTACAGAGCGTAGCCTCATCGTGTTCCCGCTGATCGTTGATCTGTACTCACGGCACGCGGAACGGTTCTGCGTCCGGGGCATTCTCCGTCGGGTTCCCGCACCCGTCCAGGCGCCGGCCGGGTGGCCCGTGGGGGTGTGGCAGAGTATGGTGGCGGTCGTGTGGCCGCCCTCGGCTGGGTTGGCGGGACTCGGAACGCACAGTCGAGGGCGACTGTGCCACAAGTCGAGGGCGACTGTGCCACAAGTTGAGGGCGACTGTGCCACAAGTTACTGCCGCGCTCGGCCCAGGATTGGCGGGCGGGTATGCTTGTCGCGAGTATCCGGCCCTTGTGCGAGGATCACTGCCATGTGCGCAACAACTGCTTGTCATTCGCGATTGATTGACGAAACCGGTCACCGGCCTGCGACGCGGCTGGCCGGAGGAGTTCTGGCCGCCCTGGTCGTTCTGACGGCGGTGCCCGCCTCCGCCCGGGCGGCGGCGAGTGCGGCCGGCGGGCAGACCAACTTCCTCGTGATTCTGTGCGACGACCTGGGTTACGGCGATCTGGCGTGCTACGGCCACCCGACGATCCAGTCGCCGAACCTCGATCGGCTGGCCGCCGAGGGCATCCGGCTGACGTCGTGCTATTCGGCGGCACCAGTCTGCTCGCCCAGCCGCACCGGGCTGCTCACCGGGCGCAACCCCAATCGCGTCGGCGTCTACGACTGGATTCCCGCCGGCCATCCCATGCACATGGGCCGCAACGAGATTACCATCGCCCGGCTGCTGCAACAGGCCGGCTACGCGACCGGCCACTTCGGAAAATGGCACTGCAACGGCCAGTTCAACTCGCCCGCACAGCCGCAGCCCGTCGACCAGGGCTTTGACTACTGGTTCAGCACGCAGAACAACGCCGGCCCCAGCCATCACAACCCGACGAATTTCGTCCGCAACGGCCAGCCCGTCGGGCCGACGGACGGCTACTCCTGCCAGGTGGTCACGGACGAGGCTATCGGCTGGCTGCGTACGAAACGCCCGCCGGACAAGCCGTTCTTCGCGTTCGTCTGCTTTCATGAGACGCACGAGCCGGTCGCATCGCCGCCGGAACTGGTGGCCCGGTATCCGCAGGCGAAGAACGCCAACCAGGCGATTTACTTCGCGAACGTCACGAACGTCGATCTGGCCGTCGCCCGGCTGCTGGCGGCGGTGGATGAACTCGGCGAGCGGGATCGCACGTTCGTGCTGTTCACATCCGACAACGGGCCTGAGACGCTGGAGCGCTACCCCTCCGGCGTGCACTGCTACGGCTCGCCCGGGCCGTTGCGCGGGATGAAGCTGCACCTCTACGAGGGCGGCATTCGCGTGCCGGGCATCATCCGCTGGCCCTTGACACCCGACGGACGCGAAGCGTCCAACGGCGACAGAGTCGCGTCGGGTGTCAAGGGCTGGCCGGGCCACGCTCGGTCGGGGCAGATCGTGGACGAGGCGGTGTGCAGCCTCGATCTGCTGCCGACGTTCTGCGCGATCGCCGGCATCGAGCCGCCGCGCGATCGGCCCCTGGACGGGGCCAGCATCCTGCCCATCTTCGACGGTAAGCCGGTGGTCCGTCCGACGCCGTTGTTTTGGTTCTATGGTTTGGCCCTGGGCAAGCCCAAGGCCGCGATGCGGGACGGCGACTGGAAGCTCGTCGCCCACTGGGACGTGACGGAGCCACTCGCGGGGATCGACCCGCAGTTCGTCCAGGCGTTCAAGCACGCCCGCCTGACCGATTTTGAGCTGTACAACCTCCGCGCGGACATGGGTGAGAGGCACGACCTCGCGGCCGAGCAGCCGCCGCGCGTCCAGGCCATGTCCGGCCGGCTCCGCGACCTCTTCGGCCAGGTCCAGAAGGAAGGCCCCGTCTGGCCGGCCGTGAAACGCCCGGCGGCGTCGCGTCAGGCGGCCAATCGCTGAATGCCAGTAGCCGCGGAACCACCGGGTTACGTGCCGACGCTACGGCGCGGTCTCGACGTATGCCTCACCGTTGCGGATATCTGCGTGCAAGACCAGTTCCGTCAGTACGCCGCGCATGCCGAGTAATGTCGGCACGTCATCCGTGTCCGCCAACAGTGCGTGGGCCTCGATCGGCTGAATCTCGCTGAACTGATCGCGAATCGCCAGCACGAGAACCGCGAGCGTGACGGCAAACATGCACTCAGGCCTGCGCGTGAGTCCTCCGACGCGAATTCGACCTATCGGCCGAAGGTCCGCCGGTTGCCAGACGCGTCGCGGAAGCAGGCTGATGGGCGCGCCCGTATCGATGATGGCTGGGCGATACGGTGTCCAACCGCCATCGCAGCGCAGGCTCAAATCAGTCAGTATTCTGCAGGATTCGATTTCAAGCCCGCCCAGCAGCGCCGGTCGGTAGGGGCCGCGGAGAATCTCGAGGTTGACGCGCGCCATGGGTCAGAAGATCAGCGATCCGTCGTCGATGAACTGCAATACGATGTCGCTGGCGGAGCACCGCCCCCGCGCCGTGTCCTCCACCGCGCCCAGGTCACGTCCGGAGGCGAGCAACTCGCCGCGGTGGACGGCAATCCACTCGTTGGCATGTTCGCTCACGAGTCGTGCGTAGTTGTCGTGGATCCACCGGCGGTCGAGCCAGTACTGCTGCGAAGGCGGCGTCGGGCTAACGGTTGATGGCATCGCATCTACTCCAGACCGCTGTATCTATTATACCCGGAGACCACCGCCTCGCGAGCACCACGGTCGCGGGCACCGAGCCGGCGGACATCGTGCAATAGCCCGGCCCGCCCGCTCCAGGCTCCACCGGCGCGGGAAGCCGGAGCGGATCACGTGTCGCGAGATCATTCGTGATCGCCGAAGTCGCGCAACGACAGCAGGTTACGCCTCATTGGCGCCCATGCTTCCGGTATATGCGGAAGTGACGGTCGAGGGTGAATACGGACGAACCGGCATTGACGATTCGCCCTTCAGGCACCGAACCCCTCCATGTACTTGGGGTTTGTCGCCAGATCCGAGGGCCCGCGCAGCGTTCCGCACACCGACTTCGCCAAATCGTACGCCGTGAGCGCTGCGACCTTGCGGCTACGTTTGAGACGTTGTTCGAGAGCCTCGCGGACGATTGTCGACTTGGCTACTCGCCGCTGGCGCGCCGCGGCCTCTAACTCCGCGTCGAGCCGTTCGGGGATTTTGCAGGTTATCGTTGTCATGTCGTTAGCTTAATACGGGATGTTGCGGATCGCAATACCACCTTTCGGTCTCATCACGTGAAATGCTCATCCCGGCCATTCGTCGGCGGGAGGCTGCCGATGCCGGGGGTCCGGCGAGTGCAGGCGCTGGTCTGCCAGTTATCCGGCGTCGGCTTCGACGGCAGTCGCACACTCATCAACGCCTCGTCGCGGCAGGTCTTCGACCTGCCTCTATCACTCCGCGGCCTGAGCCCTGCGCTGCCGCCGGTTCGCGTTGGCACCCTTCCTCGCGTTGGGGTCCTGGTTCGTGTTCGGAGTGGGCATCTTCGCTCCGACCTGGTCGCGCCAGCGG
>JACQVT010000386.1 GCA_016209665.1 Planctomycetota bacterium
CCGAACCCGGGGGCCTTGACGGCGCAGACGTTCAGCACGCCCCGCAGCTTGTTGACCACCAGGGCGGCCAGGGCCTCGCCCTCGACGTCTTCGGCGATGATCAGCAGCGGCCGGCTCGTCGCCACCAGCTTCTCCAGCAGCGGTACGATGTCCCGGATGCTCGAGATCTTCTTCTCGTGGATCAGGACGTAGGCGTCCTCGAGCACGCACTCCAGCGTTGACGGGTTGGTCATGAAGTAGGGCGAGATGTAGCCCTTGTCGAACTGCATGCCCTCGACCACTTCCTTTTCGGTCTGCAGGCTCTTGCCTTCCTCGATCTCGATGATCCCCTCGACGCCCACCTGTTCGAGGGCGTCGGCCAGCAACTCGCCGACCTCGGCGTCGCCGTTGGCGCTGATCGCGCCGACCTTGGCGATGTCCTCCTTGCCCTTGACCTTCACCGACTGGCTGCGGATGCTCTCCACCGCCGCGGCCACTGCCTGGTCGATCCCGCGCTTGAGGGCCATGGGGTTTGCTCCCGCCGTCACGTTCTTGAGCCCTTCACGGTAGATCGCCTCGGCCAACACCGTCGCCGTCGTCGTGCCGTCGCCCGCGACGTCGCTGGTCTTGTTGGCAACCTCGTTGACCATCTTGGCTCCCATGTTCTGGAACGGCTCGGGCAGCTCGACCTCCTTGCTGACGGTCACGCCGTCCTTGGTCACCCGCGGCGAGCCGAACGACTTCTGCAGGATCACGTTCCGCCCCGTCGGGCCCATCGTCACCTTGACGGCGGCCACGAGCTTGCTCAGACCCTCGAGGATCTGCTGCCGGGCAGCATTGTCGAACATCAATTGCTTGGGCATAGCCTGCTCTCCTTTGTCAGTTGTCCGTTGTCGGTTGTCCGTTGTCGGTCGTCCGCCGTTGCTCGGCGTTGCTCTCGACCACTGACCACGGACCACTGGCCACGGACCACTGCCTACTTCTCGATAATCGCCAGCACGTCCGACTCCCGCAGGATGACGTACTTGGTCCCACTGACTTCCACGTCCGATCCGGCGTATTTGCCGTAGAACACCTCGTCGCCCACCCTCACGCTCATCTGCCCGCGCTCACCGCTGTCCAGCAGCTTGCCCGAGCCCACCGCGATCACCTTGCCCCGCTGGGGCTTCTCCTTGGCCGTATCCGGCAGCACGATGCCGCCCGAGGTCACGTCCTCCGCCTTGCTCTGCTCGACCAGCACACGATCATCCAGGGGCTTCAAGTTCACCTTCGCCATGTTCTTGTTCTCCAGATCTGATTAACCCTTTCACTGGGTCGCCAACCTGCCGTTGATAATCGTCAACGCGTTGCGGACCTGCTCGATCGTCTCCGCGCCTTGATCGCAGCTCACCTCAATATACGCCGGAATACGTGTCACTTTGCCGCGCGGCGGCACCTGGCCCTCCAATACACGAGGGTTTTCGCCTCGATCGTCCGTGCTGACCAGCGAATGAGTTCCATCCGCGTAGAGTTTGTAGACGAGACGCATTATGCTCTCCTTTGTCGCTTGGTCTTGATGGCTGGAATTCTGATCAGCCAAACCTCCTCTTCCTGGTTCTGCGTGATATCGACAACCGAATCTGCAATCTCGTTGACACGCTGCTCATGACTAACCCGCTCTCGATCAATGTGCTTCTCGACGTCAAAGATCAGACGGACCACAATGGTTTGCTCTGTGTATAGCGATCCTCCCGCATAAGCCCCGCTGACTTCGTACAGCGAGAACCCTCGCAAGAGAGCGCCAAACGGCGGCTTGTCAATTTCTTCCTTCAACCATCCGTACAGCCGCGATAGGTAGTCCAGCCGACGAGGAACGTAGATTTCCACTATTTCAACACTGGTGCCTTCCTGGTCGGTCATGGCGATTCCCTCACATCATTCCGCCCATGCCGCCCATCCCACCCATGCCACCCATTTCGTCGTCCATGCCGCCGGGGCCGCCCGGACCGGGCATGCCTTCGCCCTTCTTCTTGGGTTTCTCGGCCACGACGCAGTCGGTGGTGAGCAGCACGCGGGCGACGCTGCTGCCGTTCTGCAGCGCGGTCCGCACCACCTTGGCCGGGTCGATCACGCCGTCCTTGACCAGGTCAGCGTACTCGCCGGTGTCGGCGTTGTAACCGAACGCCCCGTTCTTGGCCGATACCTTAGCCAGCACCACCCCCGGCTCCTGGCCGGCGTTCTCCGCGATCTGCCGCAGCGGGCTCGTCAACGCGTGCCGCACGATCTGGACGCCCGTCTTCTCGTCGCCGTCGGCGTCGACCTTGTCCAGGGCCTTGATGCTCCGCACCAGGGCCACGCCGCCGCCCGGGACGATCCCTTCCTCCAGGGCCGCCCGGACCGCGTGCAGGGCATCCTCGATGCGGGCCTTCTTCTCCTTCATCTCGGTTTCGGTGGCCGCCCCCACGTTGATCTGGGCCACGCCGCCCGACAGCTTGGCCAGCCGCTCTTGCAGCTTCTCGCGGTCGTAATCGCTCGTGGTGATCTCGATCTCCCGGCGGATCTGCTCGATGCGAGCCTTGATGTCCTTCGTGTTGCCCGCCCCTTCGATGAGGGTGGTGTTGTCGTTGTCGACGCGGACCTTCTTGGCCTGGCCCAGGTCGCTGATCGCCACGCTGTCGAGTTCGATCCCGAGGTCCTTGGTGATGCACTTGCCGCCGGTGAGGATGGCGATGTCCTGCAGCATGGCCTTGCGGCGGTCGCCG
>JACQVT010000423.1 GCA_016209665.1 Planctomycetota bacterium
CCTTCCCTGCGCGTCCGCCGATCCTGCCTGGTTGGCTATTGGATTGTCATGTTCATCCTCACGCATTGGCCCGAGATCGAGCGCTGGATGCCCGCACCGCCGCTGGAGGAGTTCGACAAGCTGGTCCACGGCTTGATGTACGCGGGGTGGGCGGCCATGTGGTTCTGGCTGCTGACGATGGGGGGGCGCCGGGTGGGCCGACAGGCCACCGCCTGGATCATCGTGGGCGGGGCCGCCTATGCGATCTTCGACGAGTTGACGCAGGCCATCGTCGACCGGCAGCCGGACCTCCTTGACTTTGGTTGTGACATGGTCGGTTTGCTCATCTCTCTGGCGATCCTTGACCGCTGGCAGCAACGGCGGGTCGCAAGCCAGACTCGCCCCGCGGCACCGCACAGCGACGGATCGTAACCGCTTGCCAGCACCGGGCCCCAATGCTATCCTCGCGCTGAACGGTGGCTACGGGTTCATCAGGAGGCGTATCGCCTCCCGTCTTTGGCATAAGAGTGACCGCCACGCCAGACGCACCCTCTTCTCAGCACGACGGATGGATCGAGCCTGCCGAGTTCGTTCCGGCGGACCTGCCCGGCCTGTGGTACGCGGCTCATACCCGGGCCCGCAACGAGAAGGCCCTGGTCGAGCAGTTGTTGCGCCGGCGGATCCCCAACTACCTGCCCCTGGCACGACGTGAGACCCGCAGCCGGCGGACGGGGCGCATCTCGCGGAGCCTGGTCCCGGTCTTTCCCGGCTATGTCTTCTTCAACGCCACTGAGCAACAGCGGTATCAGGCGCTCACGACGAACCGCATCGCGAGGGTCCTCGTGGTGGCCGACCAGCGGCAACTGATCGCGGAACTCCAGCGGATCGCCCTTTTGCTGAAGACCGACCAGGACTTCGCCGTCGTGCAGCGAATCGAGGTGGGCGATTGGGGGCGGATCATCGCCGGTCCACTGCGAGGCCTCGAGGGCGTGGTGGCCCGGCACGCCGGGCGATGGCGGCTCAGCATGAACGTGACCATCCTCGGGCAGAGCGCGAATGTCGAGGTCGACCGCGACCAGGTGGAACGGATCGACCCTCCTTCCTGGCAGGCCACCGAGCGCCCCCGCAACACGACCCTCGGATAGCCCCGAGACCTGAATCCCGCCAGGCGCTGTCCCCCGGGTTTTGCGGGCTGCCCGTACCCCGAACCGGGCGCGTCAGGGCTGCGTATCATGTCGGGTGGGAATTTCGTCCTCCCGGGGGCCGGCAGGGCATGTGATCAGGGTGGCCTTCCCGCAGGCATGGATAGAAGGGTTCGGCCCTGGCTGCGCAGGGTCGGACACTGACTGGGGCGTCCCGCCAGCGCGGAGACCCAAGAAGGCGGGCAGGATGCCCGCCCCCCGCAAATCCTGCATGGAGGGCAGACCGGGGGGCGCAATTTGTCAGGGGGGCTGTTGCTGGGTTGCGCAGCGGTCGATAATATAGCCAACGCCCTTCCTTCGGGAATGACGGAACTCATTGTCACAGTGAGACTTATCGGGCGCGTGCACGACGGCCGACGGGGACGGAGTCTCTACAGATCCGCTAGCCGGCGCCATGACCGTTCGCCCGTGGCGTCATGCCGCACTGGCCCGGCCGACACCTGGGTCAGTCCGGCATGGGCATCCCGAATCCCAACGAGACGAGCAGCGAGGGCATCTGCCTGGGCCAACACGCGTTAGTCACCGGGGCCGCCGGATTCATCGGCTCGCACGTCAGCGAGGCCATGCTGGGTCGTGGGTGGGGCGTCACAGGGCTGGACTCGTTCGACGACTTCTACAGCCCGGCGGTCAAGCGGCGGAACCTCGCCAACGCCCTGGCGAATCGCCGGTTCAGGTTGATCGAGGGCGACATCCGCGACCGTGGGACCGTGGACCGGGCCATCGAGGGGGCGGACATCGTCGTTCATCTGGCCGCCCGAGCGGGGGTTCGACCCTCCATCGAGCAGCCGCTGCTGTACCAGGACGTCAACGTCACCGGCACCAGCGTGCTGCTGGAGAGCGCACGGCAACGGGGCCTTGCGCGATTCATCTTCGCCAGCAGCTCCAGCGTCTACGGTAACAACCCCAAGGTGCCGTTCAGCGAAGACGACAACGTCGATCACCCCATCTCGCCTTACGCCGCCACCAAGAAGGCCGGCGAACTGATCTGCCATACGTATCATCATCTCTTCGGCATGGATGTCACGTGCCTGCGGTTCTTCACGGTGTATGGGCCGCGGCAGCGGCCGGACCTGGCCATCCACAAATTTGCCCGTCTCATCGAGCAGGGGAAATCGATCCCGATGTATGGCGATGGCGGCATGATGCGCGACTTCACGTATATCGACGACATCGTTGCCGGCGTGCTGGCGGCGATCGAGCGGTGCGGCGGGTATCACATCTACAACCTCGGGAACTCCAAGCCGGTCGCCTTGCGCGATCTCATCGCCGCGATCGAGCGGGCGGTGGAGAAGAACGCCGTCATCGAGCGGCTGCCGCCTCAGCCCGGCGACGTGGAGCGCACCTACGCCGACCTGACGCGGGTGCGGGCGGAGTTGGGTTTCGAGCCGAAGACGGACCTGGCCGTGGGTCTGCGGCGCTTCGTGACGTGGCTGCGAGAGCAGGAAGCCGCCTGATGCGGTCGATTCATCGGAGGGACTGGTGGACGTTTGGATGGTTTCGTGTCGAGCGCCCGGTCTTGCTGTGTGGATCACTGCTGCTCATGGCCGCCGCGGCACCGGCCCAGACGGCATCGCAGCCCGCCGGGACGGCCGGCCTGCGGCAGCGAATGTGGCCGCCGAAGACCTCCCGTTCGCTGCTGAGGGATGACCGGATCGCTCGGGCCCGACAGTTGTGCAGGGCGGATGCGCGGGCGGCCCGCGTGCTGCGTGCCACCCTGAGCCGGGCTCGGCCCTGGACCGCGTTTAGCGACGAGCAGTTGCGGCAACTGCTGCCCGATGGCCGAGTGTGCCGGGCCGTCGACGTGTCCTTCGAGGGCTGCCCGGTCCACGGCACGGCGGTGTTCAAGTTCGGGACGTATCCTTGGAAGCTCGACCCGGCCCATCCGTACACCCTCACCTGTCCGGTCGGCGGCGAACGGTATCCCAGCAACGATTTCGAGGCCTTCTATCGCGGCGGCATGACCGACCGCAGCCTGCTGACCGGGCCCTACCCCGACGACGGGCGGGGCTGGCGGTCGCCCAGCGGCGAGAAGCACTGGTTCGTGGCCCACGCCTGCCACGGGAACTGGCAGAAATCGTGGATTCCGGCAGTGGTGGCGTTAAGCCAGGCCTACGTGTTGACGGGCGAGCGAATCTACGCCCAAAGGGCCGCGGCGATGCTGGACCGTATTGCCGAGGTCTATCCCGGCATGGACTACAACACGCAGTCGCGCCTGGGCGAACAGCGTGCGGAGCGTAAGGGGACACCCTACGACGGCAAGATCCTGATGAAGATCTGGGAGACCAAGGTCTTCCGCGATCTGGTGGAGTCGTACGATCGGATATTTGATTCGCTCGTCGGCGACCAGGCGATCGCGTTGAGCTGGCGGTCGGCCGCGGACATTCGCGCCAACATCGAGGCCAACCTCGTCGAGGAGGGCATCGACGCGATCAAGGCCTCCAAGATTCGCGGCAACTTCGGAATGCATCAGAGCGCGCTGGCCGTCGCGGCGGCGGTGCGGCAGACGGGCGAGGCCCCGAGGCTGATCGAGGGCATCCTGACCGAAACCGGCGGAGACATCGCCGGCGAAGGGTTGAATTACGCCCTGTACAACTTCGTCTTCAAGGATGGGATGCCCAACGAGTCGTCGCCCTATTACGCCTCGACGTGGGTCGACCAGATGGCCTTGCTCGCCGAGGCCATGCACCTGGCGGGGGTCGACCTGTACAAGCTGCCGAAGCTGCGCCGGATGTTTGACGCGCCGCTCGACCTGCTTTGTGCCGGCTCGTTCACGC
>JACQVT010000380.1 GCA_016209665.1 Planctomycetota bacterium
CCAGCACGTCGCCCACGGTGTAGGCGGCCCGCAGGTCGATCATCGCGGAGGCGCCGCTGCGGTCGGTGATGCGGATCTGTCCCCGGCGAACGCCGGCCCCGCCGTTGAGCGTGCCCAACTCGGTATCCGGATCCACCCGGCCGGCCGCCGCCTCGAACGTCAGCGTACCCTCACCCACCGGCGTGGCATCGCGGTCGGTGAACCCGAGCGACGCCATCTGGTGGGTCGATACGACCGATTTGACCAGGAACGAGTAGGTGCCCAGGGGGGCGTTGCTGGCAGCGGTCGCGGTCGCCACCGAGGGCTGGGAGCTGGTGGCCGACCGCACGGTGAACGCGGCGGGCTGCGACAACCGCGTCACCGCGGGCAGGAAGGCCAGAAGTCGGGCGCGGAGGTCCTCGTAGGCCGCCTGCTGGTTCTGGGTGTTGGTGATGCGGGTCTTCAAGACATCGAGCGGCCGGGCCTCGATCTGCATCAACTGCGTGACGAGGCTGGCGATGTCAATGCCCGAGATCAGGCCCGTACTGGAGGAGATCGTCCCCATCGCATGGTTCCCAAGAGGCGGGCGCGGCCGGTCTGCCGGCGGGCGCGGACCCGTCCCGCCGGCCGAGCGTACGCGCACGCCCGGTATTCATCGGCCTGCGGCTCGATATCGCTGAACCGGGCCGGGCGATTGGCTGAGCGAAAAGAAAGACAGAGCCGCGGACTCACACCAAGCCGTCGGCGCGTTCGGACGGGTCCCCATTACCGTGCATCCTGAAACCCTGAAAACCGACCAGCTGGAAGCCGGTCCCACACGGGTTTCAGGATGCACTCTTATCGGACGTGCCAGCGGCCCCGCTGCGACATCGGGCGAGGCGGCGGCGATGTCGTCCGCCCATCCTGCGGGGTCGTCGGTTGCCGGGCTGCGCCGGGTCACGTCATCAGGAGCAGGTTGTTGATGAACCCGCTGACCACGGAGGCGGCGATGGATGAGATGATGGGGGCGAGGACATCCGTACAGCTTGTGTTGGTCTGCAGCAGTGTGCCGCCACACAATACAACGAAGGCGATGGTACGCAGCTTGGGCCAGGACATGAGCAACTCCTTTGCTGATAGCTCGGACACCTCCGACCGCGGCCGACCGCAGGGCCTCGGGTTCCCCGTGTCCGCTCAGGACGGCCACCAGCTTGCCGCAAAACCGAGGATTGGTCAATAGGTGATGACACGGCGCAAACGTTCCAAGCGACCCCGGCTGTCACGCCGGGGGGCCTGCGTTCACATCCGTCCCAAACGGGTTGCCGAGAAGCGGCCAGGTTCCGTTCTCACTGCATTGGCCCGGAATCGTGCAGGTCGGGTCCACGTTCCAGTCCGGGTAGTCCGTGGTGAGCAGGTCGTATTCCACCGGACTGCAGTTGAAAACCGTGCCGCAGGGGTTCACGTTGCGAACGGCTACCTCCCCCAAGCCGGCACAGCTCAACTCGAAGAGGATCCCGCTGAGCATCACCGCGACGATCCGAACGCCCCATTGAGACAATCTAGAGAGTGTCAAGGCTGGTACCTCACTCGTATTGTCCTGTTCCGATCCGGACCGACGCGGGGGTGCCCCACCGAACCGCGTCGCGCCCTACGCCCCGTTCTTCCGAGAGTCACGGGGTCGTCCCGGTATCACCCACCGGCGCCGAACAATCAACGAACAGGTCATCGAGCGTGGTGGTGGGGTCACCGCACGGCTGAATCGCTCCGCCTGCGAAACCGCTCTGGCAGTCGAAGATGTAGCAAAAGTCGACCGAGGTGAGCATGCCGTTGGTGACCAGGCGCTGGAAGTTGCCGATGCTGCCGGTGCCGGTCGTGCAGTTGACCGGCTGAAAAACGATCCCTCCCGTCAGGGCCAGCGCGAGCCATGTGACGCCACGCACGATACGCTGTCTCATGAACCTGACTCCTAGCTCAACCGTCTTGGCTGCATCTCCTGGCAGGCGAGAACGCCGGTGGACTGCCGATCGCAGGTCAATTCTGACCGGGGGAAAGTATACGCGAAGCCAAGTGCTCCGGCAACCCACCGACGGATTTCCACGGGCCCTGGGGTGCGTGACAGAATCGGCGGGGTATTTCAGAGCCCC
>JACQVT010000381.1 GCA_016209665.1 Planctomycetota bacterium
CAGCGGACCGGCTGGAAGCCGGTCCCACACAAACAGAAGCCGAGCCCACACAGAAGAAAGCTGGTTCGAACCGCAGGCGAGCCGATCACAGGCTGGCCGGGAACTGACGATCCAGGACCATGAGAAGATGGTGCATCGCTACCTGGCCGACCTGTGCCGGCTCGTGAGGCAGCAGGGCATCCCGCCGCACCTGATTTTCACGCACCAGGGCGGCACCTATGCTCCGTGGGACAAGCACCTGTCGTTCACGCCCGCGATCAATGACGACTCGATTCCCGGATGGAGCTTCTACTCGCACGACCCGACCGAGTGCGGCTCGCTCCCGGCGGACCTGGAAGCGGCGGGACGACAGCAGTGGGGGGCGGTCGAGTGGTGGCGGGGCGGCAGCAGCCAGGCCGAGTGGCGGGAACGGTTCCAGCGCACGCTGTCATTCAAGAAATGCCGGCTGATCTCGGTGTACAATTATGAGGCGCTGGCCGGGATCCCCGAGGCCCTGGCGGCCCTGCGGGACCTTGCCGCCGGTGCGGCAAGTGAGAAGTGAGAGGTGAGAAGTGAGACACGACTGTCGTGGCCGTGACGCTTTCTCACTTCTCACGCCCAGCGGTCTCACTGGAAGGTCTCACGCGTAGCGGTCTCACCGAAGGGTCGTTCTCGATGTCCGGCTTCTTTGTCACCTCGACCGATACCGGCGTCGGCAAGACGGTCATCGCCGGTGCTTTGGCCTGGCTTGTTCGCCGGCAGGGCCGCCAGCCGGGTGTGTTCAAGCCGGTGGCCACCGGCTGCCGGTACGACCCGCGGCTCGGCCTGGTCAGCGCGGACGCGGAGTTCCTCGCCCACTGTGCCGAGGCTCGGGAGACGCTGGAGGTCATCAACCCCGTGCGCTACGCCGGCGAACTGGCCCCGATGGTCGCCGCCCGGCGCGAAGACCGGTCGATCGACTGGGCGGCCATCGACGAAAGCTTCGCCCGGATTCGAGCGGCCAACGACTGGATCATCGTCGAGGGCGTGGGCGGACTGCTCGTCCCGATCGACGAACGCAACAACGTGGCCGACTTGGCCAGGCGGTTTGGCCTGCCGCTGGTGATCGTCGTTCGGCCGGGCCTGGGCACCATCAACCACACGCTGCTGACCGTCGAGGCCGCCCGGTCCCGCGGCCTGCCCATCGCAACCCTTGTCGTTAACGGCTATGAGCCCGCGTCCGGCACGCTTGCCGAGGAGACGAACCCTGAGGTCATCGCCGAACTGACCGGCTTGCGGATCCCGCTGATCGTGCCCCACGACGCCGACGTCGACACCCGCAAAGGCCGGCTCGGCGAATCCATCCTGTTCCCCCTCCGGGAGTTCGTCTCGGCGAGCCTCCAAGGTCTGTGGAAACCCGCCGTTCATCCCCGGCGGTTGAGATAGTTGCGTCGCCGCAACCAAGGGCTGATTGATGCCGAGCGTCGCCAGGCCGCGGCCGCCGCCACCACGGGCGTGTCCGCAGCTTGGCGGACCGTAACTTCTGCTAGAATCGTATGTTGCGAAACTTATACCTCGCCCCGGATGATGGTCACAGCCCCTCGGACCCGTGACCGGCCAGCTCCATCCAGATACCGCAAACCGGCCAGATTCTCGATTTTCCGGTTGACACAACCGACCTGGGACGACTACAGTAGACAGGTCTGAAGGAGAGGAGAGGGAATCACCTCTTCGTGTCCCTTTCCCGTTTGTGGGCCGCGTGTTGGGTGTTATTGAACATGCCTGTCGGTGAACTGTCGCCCGCGCGGTGACCTGTTGCGGGGGGCGAGGTCCTGTGGAAGGAGGAGGAAAATCATGAATCGTCGGAGCATCGTGGGCGTCTTGGGCGTTGCCGTGTTCGCGAGCGTGGCCTCGGCGGCCCTGTACAGCGAGAACTTCGAGGTCGACCCCACCGCCAACTGGACGGTGAACGATCCGGGCCTGTCGGACGTGCTGGCGGACTTCAATTACGACTACTCGGGGATCGGGGTACCTTCCGCGCCGAACGGGTCGGGCACCCGCGGGCTGAAGCTGACGGCCAACAATAGCGGGGGTGTGTTCTCCGGGTTCAGCGTGTCGCCGAATGGTCAGAGCTTCTCGGGGGACTACAAAGTCTCGTTCGACATGTGGCAGAACTATGTCGGCCCGCTGGGGCCCGGCGGCAGCGGTACGACCCAGCTCTCATTGTACGGCATTGGAACGGCCGGCAATGTCGCCATCTGGCCGGGTTCGAGTCCAAAGGAGAGCCTCGGATTTGGCACGACGCTGGACGGCGGTTCCGCGTTTGATTTCCGCGCGTATTCGTCGGCCGCGCCGACCTCGTATGGGGACGGGAGCCCGGTCTACTTCGCCAGCACCCGTAACAACACCAATCCGTACTACGCCGTATATACCGCCCAGTCGGCGCCGGCCGCACAGGTTGGCCTCTACCCAGGACAAACCGGAAGCACCGACGTGGGTGAGACCAGTTTCACGTGGCGGAGAGTCGTTATCGATGTGGCCGGCGGTTTCGCGACCTGGTCCATCGACGGGACGCCGCTGGCCAAGGTCGACCTCAGCACCGTGACCCTGGGCGGAGGTAACATGTTCTTCGGCCACAGTGACACCAACGCGGGTTCATCGGCCGATCCGAACGATTACCTCCTGAACGTGACGCTGATCGACAACATTGAGGTGATACCCGAACCGGCGACGGTCGCACTGCTCGCGGGGGGAAGCCTGCTGGTCCTCCGCCGACGGCGCCGTTGAACGTCCACCGGCTGACCGCCTCGGATGTGAATGCGGATTTTGAGGAGCCCCGTCGATCCGAGGGGGCTCTTCTCTTTGGATCATGTTGACGGGACCCGCCCCGCAGCCGACCTCCTGTCTCCTACGCGAGTTCCTTGCGGTGTGCCCAGACCTTCTCGAACGCATTGATGTACTGGTCGACGAGTTCCGGGGCCTCGACGCGCATCAGTCCGACGTTGACGGCGACGGCGTTGATCTTGGTCGTGCCGGGCAGTTCCTGGACGACGGGCTTGTGGTGCCACCATTGGGCCTCGGTGTAGATGACGTTCTTGTGCTGCTCGGGGTAGTCGCCGGAGCTGATCTTGACCCCCTCGGCCTTGAGGGCGTCGACCATCGCCTTGCGGCTGAAGCCGGCCTTGCCCTCGTCGAAGAACAGCACGTTACTGCTGTAGTAGACGCGCTGCTGGTCCTTGCGGCAGACGGGTTCGGCCAGGCCGGGCAACCGGCAAATGCGATCGTTGAGCTGGCGGACCTGGGCGGCGATCAGGGCGTTGCGCTGGTCGAGCACCGTGAGCTGCCGGCGGGCCAGGGCGGCGCCCAGGGGATGAATCCGGAGCTTGGGTCCCAGGGCGGTGCCGACGTACTTGCGGTAGGGGCTGTCGGCGGGGAGCGTCGGGGGGTCGCGGTACTCGCCGAAGACCGAGGCCGCCTCGAAGTGCTCGCGCTTCTGGTAGGTGCCCATGCCGCCCTCGATCCCGGGCAGCGGCTTGGTGCCCTGGAAGCTGAAGATGGCCATGTCGCCCCAGGCCCCCATCTTCTTGCCCTGCATGGATGCGCCGTGGGCATGAGCGGCGTCCTCCAGCACCATCAGGCCGTGCTCCTTCGCGAAGGCGCAGATGCGGTCCATCTCGCAGGGCAGGCCCCACGAGTGCATCGGGCCGATCGCCTTGACGTTCTTGTTGAGCTTGCGGGCGGCGTCCTCGACGTCGAAGCAGGCGGTCCTGGGGTCGATGTCGATGAACACCGGCACGTAGCCGAAGAACCGCATCACCACGACCACGCTGTAGAAGGTGTACGATGGCACCATGATCTCGGTGCCCGGTGGAAAGCCGGTGGCGAAGTACATGCTGTGCAGGGCGGCCGTGCCGTTGCAGTGGGCCTTGCTGAACGGTACGCCGTTGTGCTCGCACCATTCCTTCTCGAGCTGCGGCAGGTGGTCGTACATCCGGCCGATGTCCATGTCCAGGATCTTCAGGACGATCTCGCGGTCCTCGGGCTCGTACTGCGGCCACTTCATGACCGCGGTGTGCCGGTCGGCGGGGAAGGTAACGGCCGGCGAGCCGCCTTTGCGGGCGAGGGTCTCCTGGGCCCCGGCGGCCGAACGGCCGGTCAGCGCAACGCCGGCGGCCAGAGCGCCGGTGGCCTTCATGAACGATCGGCGGCTTGGGCTGTTGCTGGGGGTGTTGGTCATGGTTTCGTCCTTGTTCGACATGGTGGGTCCTCCTCAAGGGCCGCATTATAGCCCAGACCAGCGGCCCTGTCGGCATCGACGGCCGGGAACTGTCGGCGGTCGGTGATGCGTTCCGGTGGACTCACCGGAGGCTATCCGCGTCCTTGTCGCGGCCCATTCGGTCCTTCGTCCGCCGAAATCAGTGATGAACGCTTTTCCGCTTCTCTTTCCGCTTCCGATCAAAGCCCCGATGGCCGCGAAGAGACGAAAAGACCCAACAAAACGAAGTCGTGACCGGCCCGGGCAAGCACCGTCATAACCTCTGTTGGCAAATGATGTTGTGTTAGATGCCGGTCAATTCCGGTCCGGACCGCACGGCTTCGCTGCCCCATCGTCTGCACAAGTGAATCGGCCCTGGCGGACAGGGCGCCAGGCTAAAATGGACATGGCGAAACTGACCTCGACGACCCGCGCGAAACCCCGGGCACTAAAATCGGCCAGGCCGGGGATGGGCCTCAGGTGCCCGAACGCAGTCAAGGTTTGGTGCGGTGAAGTCCAGGCGCGGCCAACCCGGTGGCGCTTCAGAAGAGGAAAGGGGATCATCCAATGAAGACATCATCCGAATCTGCCGCATCCATCGTTTTCCTGCTCGCCCTCTGCAACAGCGCGTCCGCCAGCCAGTTCTCGCAGATGGTCGTCTTCGGCGACAGTCTTTCCGACGCCGGCAACATCTTCACCCTCTCGAGCTTGGTCTACCCCTACACCGGTGAACTGATCCCCGGCCCGCCGTATGTGGCCGGCCGCTTCAGCAACGGTGCCGTCTGGACCGACTACCTGGGGGCGGCCCTGGGCCTGAACGCCAGCCGGCCGTCGCTGCTCGGCGGCACCAACTATGCCTTCGGCGGCGCCAACACCGACGTCCACAACTACGCCGTCGAGCAATACCTGGGCCCGCTCGCGCCTCTGGGCCAATTAGGTGTCACCACGCAGATCGGCATGTACGCCCGCAACAACCCGGCGCCGCCATCCGACCGCCTCTACGTCCTCTGGGCCGGAGCCAACGACTTCTTCAACGACCTGACCACCGCCTATCAGTCCGCCCTCAACATGGTCACCAACGTCGCGGTCCTCTACGACCAGTCGAACGCGCGGCACTTCCTCGTGTCCAATCTGCCGCCGCTGGGCCTGACGCCCCGCTACCTCAGCACGCCCGACCCCGGCGACGACCAGCAGAAGAACCTGATCTCCGCCGCCTACGGCTACTACCTGAAGGCCCTGCTCGACTCGCTCCGGTCGCAGCGGCCCGACGTGCAGGTCTACTACGTCGACATCTTCAGCGCCTATTTCCTCCTGGCCGCCAATCCCGCCGCCTTCGGTTTCGACAACATCACCAACCCCGCCTACGACGAGGCCACCGGCACGATCGTGCCGGACCCGAGCCGCTATCTCTACTGGGACGAGATCCATCCCACCACGAACGCTCATCGACTGATCGCCGCCGCCGCCTTCGCCGCCCTGCCCGCTCCCGAAGTGGCCGGCCGCACGGACCTTCAATCGCTCGCGAGCAGGCTCGCCGCCATCCCCGAGCCCGCGACGCTGTGGCTGCTCGGCTGGGCGGCGCTGCTCGTTCGGCCACGGGCCCGCCCGCGACGGCGCGGCAAAAACCGGCCGGACGCCCACATCTGACCGCAGAAGGCGGGCAGGGATGCCCGCCCCCCCCAAGCAC
>JACQVT010000390.1 GCA_016209665.1 Planctomycetota bacterium
ACGGCTGGACCTGCTGTACCGCGGCGAGATGAACGGCGTCGATTGGTGTCGGGCATGGGACGATCTGGTCGCAGCTAGTCCCCGCCCGTTGAATCTTGGTCCCTATACGCGATCCATCGTGGCTTCCCGTGCGACGGTGGCCGTGATGAAGGGGACGGCCAGAGTATGAAGACCGCGATCGAACAGCACAAGCAGCTCACGACGCGCAATGTGGCGAAGAATGCATCCCTGCGGGTCGCCTACACGCCTGACAGTGACGATGCGTTCAACTATTACGCCTGGGAGCATGGCCGGATCGAGCTGGACGGCTGGCCGGCGGAGTTCCACCGCGATCACATCATCGCTCTCAACCGCTCGGCCATGGAGAACCGGTTCGACGTGGTGGGCGTCAGTTCGGCGAGCTACCCGCTGCTGGCCGAGCGCTACTGGGTGCTGGCCGTGGGCAACAGCGTGGGCCGGGGCTACGGGCCGGTGCTGGCGTCGAAGCACCACCGCACGCCCGGTGAGCTGCGAGGCAAGCGTGTGGCCGTGGCGGGTATCCCGACCACGGGCGGGGCGCTGGCCGCGATGTATTGCCCCGGGGCGGAGCTGGTCGAGATGCGGTACGACCGGATCGCCGACGCCGTGGCGGCCGGTGAGTACGACGCCGGCGTCATGATTCACGAGGAGCTGCTGTTTTTCCCGCAGAAAGGGTTGACGAGGGTTTGTGATCTCGGCGCCGCGTGGTGCGAGGACACCGGGCTGCCGCTGCCGGTGGGGCTGAACCTGGTCCACAAGGGGCTGGGCCGTGGGCTGGCCCGGCGGATCGCGGGCACGTGCCGCCGCTCATTGCAGTGGGGTCTGGACCATTTCGAAGAGGCGTATGCGTTTGCGAGCCGGTTCGGTCGCGGGTGCAGTCAACGGCACATTGAGATGTTCAGCAACGCGGACACGCTGTGTCTGCCGCCGGACGTTCGGCGGGCGATGGGGCTGATGTTCCAGCGCGTGGCCGACCTGGGCCTCGGCCCGCGAATCGAGCACTGGGAGATCATCGATGCGTGAGAGCGTACCCCACGCGACGACGCCCGACGAGCTGCTGCGGCTGAAGTCCGAGTACCTGATTCCCTGCGTGTATCACTTCTACCGGCGGCCGCCGCACATCGTGGCCGGCGACGGCTGTTGGCTGATCGACCACGAGGGCCGGCGGTACCTGGACTGCTACAGCGGTGTGACGGTGATGAGCGCGGGCCACTGCAACCCGGCGATCGTCGAACCGGCGATCGAGCAGATTCGCCGCTTGCAGCATACGACGAGCATCTACCTGACCGAGCCGGTACTGCGGCTGGCCGAGGAGTTGGCGGCGATCGCGCCGGGCGGGCTGCGGCGGAGCTTCTTCTGCGCCAGCGGCACGGAGGCCGTCGAGGGGGCCCTGCTGCTGGCGGCACTGCACACCCGGCGGCCGGGCGTGATCGCGATGACCGACGGCCTGCATGGCCGAACGCGGTTCGCCATGAACGTCACCGGCCTGCCGATGTGGCGGACCGACCCGTTCGGCATGGCGGACGTTTATCACGTGCCGTTCGGGGACATCGCCGTGCTGGACGGCGTGCTGGGCGAACGCGGCGGTGAGATCGCCGCGGTCATCGCCGAACCGATCCAGGGCAACGGCGGGATTCGCGTGCCGCCGGATGCCTATTGGCCGGCGGTGCGGCGGGTGTGCGACGAACGCGGCGTGCTGTTGATCCTGGACGAGGTGCAGACGGGGTTCGGCCGCACGGGCCGGTGGTTCGCCTGCGAGCACTGGGGCGTCGTCCCCGACATCCTGGCGATGAGCAAATCGCTGGGCAACGGTTTTCCGATCGCCGCGTTTCTGACCACCGACGCCATCGCCGCCAGCTACATTCGGCCCGGGGCGTCGACCTACGGCGGGAACCCCGTGTGCGCAACCGCGGCGCTGGCGACGATCGCGTACCATCGCGAGCACGGCCTCTCGGCGCGCGCGGCTCGCCTGGGTGAGCGGTTATTGGCGGGACTCAAAGATCTGGCCGACCGGCATCCTTGCCTACGGTCACCGCGCGGCAAGGGATTGATGGTCGGCGTGGACGTGGTGGACGCGGCCGGGAGTGCATCGCCGGAGCAGCTCGATGAGCTGCTGGAAGCGCTCAAGGACCGCGGTTTTCTGTGCGGCAAGACGGGCCGCGGGCGGAACGTCCTGACCTTGATGCCGCCGCTGATCATCGACGCGGAGCAGATCGACGCCCTGCTGGCGGCGTTGTCCGCTTGCCTCGATGAAATGGAGGATGGATGACGATGCGGTGCCTTGGGCTCACTCCCTCTTCTGGAAGACTGAAAGCGGACCGGCTGGAAGCCGGTCCCACACAAGTCCTGGGACGAACTCTGGCGGCGGTGTGCGGCCTGGTCTGGGTGCTGACGGGCTGCGCTCCGACGCGGTTCGAGCAGGGGCTGTCCTACTACGCCGATGCGTACCACGTTCGCGACGCGGCGACCCGACGGGCGGGCTCGTACGGGTACCTTCGTTCCGACGAGCTGACGATCAGCGATCTGGATGACGCGATCCGGGCCGGGCGCGAACATCGAACCGAGGACATGCGGCGGCTGGGCATCGACGCGATTCGGGCCGCGGGCGGTCTGGCCCGGTCGGTGGCCGAGGCTGAGATCGATCGGCTGCCCGCGGAAGGCCGGGCCCGGCTGGCTAACCTGGCGAAGACCTCGCCGGATCCCGCCGCGCTGAAGGATGCCTACGGACGCCGGGCGGACGATGCCTTGGCCACGCTGGTGGTCGAACTGGAGTCGGCGCCGGCGGCCAAGCTGCGGACCGGACTGGAGGCCATCCGCCGCGAGATTGAGCCCGCGCCGGACGACCGGGGCCGGGCCGGTCGGCAACTGCTGCTGGCCTGGGGGGCCTTGCCCGCGTGGATGGGGGTGTCCTCGGTCGAGAAGCAGTTGGAATCGGCGAGCACCGGCGCGGACTTCAAGCCCTTCGAGCGCAGCGTGGCCTGCGTACCCGGCTCGTTTCGGGAGGACGAGTTGCTGGCCCGTTATGCCCCGGCAATCGTGCTGGATTGGCCCGACCAGCGGACCTACCCCACGGATACGGACCAGTTCGGCGAGGTCTATCTCACTGGCCAGCCGACCAGCGTCCAGGTCCACGTGAACACGGCCAGGCCGGTGGTTTACGCGTACAAGTCTGAAGCGAAGATCGACGGCAAACGGCACCCGCAGTTGGTTTACGTGTGGTGGTTCCCCGAACGCCCGGAGATGACCCGGGGCGACGCGGCTGCCGGCCGGATCGACGGCGACACGTTGCGGATCACACTGGATTCGCGCGGTCGGCCGGCAGTGTTCGAGGTCGTGCAAGGCTGCGGCTGCGGTCACCTGGTGTTCGTCGCCGAGCACGTCGAGACGATGGCCCGCCGCCAGTGGGGCCGGCCCGAGGAGAGAAAGGAACTCGTCGTGGAGCGGGCGGTGGGCGACAAGCGCGACCTGATTGTCGCCGGGGTGATCGCGGTGCCGGAGCGGGATGCCCATCCCGTGGTCTACGTGAAGGCGGGATACCACTCGGTGACGGCCGTGCGATGCGTGCCTGACGTCGAGCCGCAGGTCGCCGGTGCGATCGAGAAACGAACGTATGCGATTGATGCCTACGATCATCTGAATCGACTGCCGCTGGGCGACGGCGTGGGGAGTATGTTCGGCCCCGACGGCCTGGTGCACAATGCCGGCCGCAGGGAGGGCTATCTTCTGGCGCCCACGGGCATCCTGAGCGCGGGTCAGCCGCGGCAGCGCGGCACCCAGAAGATCCGTTGGGATGATTACAGCTTCGACGACCCGCGCCTGCTCGAACGGGCGCTGCGTCTGCCGGATGGGTTCTGAAGAGGGCTCGGCCATGTGGTTCTGGCTGGTTGCCGCTGCGTTCTCGGCTTGGGGGGCGGTCTGCGGCGTGTGGCTGTGGATACTTCTCGTCCAGATCTTCGCACGACGAAAGTCCCGCGAACTGTTCCTGCCGGTGTCAGCCAATCCGGACTTGACCAGGACGAGCAGACGAACGGCAAGTGGGTCCGCGGACTTGCAGGACAGACCGGCTGGAAGCCGGTCCCACACAGGCGGGAGCTGGTCCCACACAGGCGCGGAGACCGGCACCGAGCTGCCGTCCGTGCGAATCATCGTGCCGGTCCGGAACCTCGGCCGGCGGATCATGCCCTGCCTGGAATCGATTCTGGCCCAGGATTATGCCAACCTGCGGTTGACGCTGATCGACGATCGCAGCGAGGACGACACGTACGCCTGGCTGGCGCGGATCGCGGCAACTGATCCTCGCGTCAAGGTCCACCACGTCGAGACGTTGCCGGCGGGCTGGCTGGGCAAGTCGCACGCGCTGTGGGCAGCCTCGAAGACCGCCGGCGAGGAGTGGCTGCTGTTCATCGACGATGATTGCCACCTGGATCCGGGGGCCGTCCGGACGACCGTTCGGTACGCAGCCGCCCACGACCTGGATCTGCTGACGCTGTGGCCGAGGCACCTGGCCGGCAGTTTCTGGGAGCACGCGGTGATCCCCCTGTGTGGGGCGATCATCGCCTTGTGGTTC
>JACQVT010000394.1 GCA_016209665.1 Planctomycetota bacterium
CCAGCGTTCCCTGGCTATACGGCTACAAGCTGGACTTCCGTTTCCGATGAGCGCCCGCCGACCAGGGTCAAATAAACAGGCCCCTGAAAATCGCTGCTGCAGGGCGGAGAAGAAAGACAGAGGAGGTTTTTGTGCGGGCTCGCCTACCAGGGCTTGAAAGCCCTGGCAACCAACCAGCGCCCTGCCGGGCGACGACCGGAAACCAACCTCCGCTCATTGCCCGGAAGAATTGCTCACTCCGGCAGGACGACGGGCCGCCTCTACCTGGATGAATCGCCCAATCGGTCGTATCATGAACATGGCGGGCTGGCCCATGCGAACATGGCCGTGACGCGGTATGAGCTGGTGGTCCGGTTGCTGCGCGGTGTGAGTGTGCCCATGGACAAACGGATGATCACCGATTCGCCGGCAATTCTGACCACCACCGTCGGCTCCTATCCCATGCCCGACTGGCTTGCCGTCCTGCCGCGCGAGCAGGCCCTGATCGACGCCACTCGCGTGGTGTTCGACACGCAGCGGCAGGCCGGCATCGACCTGCCCACCGATGGTGAACTCTACCGCTTTGACGTGAACCATCCCGACACCAACGGGATGATCGAGTACTTCACCGGCCGGATGGGCGGCTGCTCCTCGCGGATCGGGCGCAGGGACGTCGAAGCGTTCGCGGCCAAGGCAGAAATGGGCTTTCGAGCCAAACCTGCCGCAGTCGTCGAGGGTCCGCTGGCCGAGGGCACGCTTGATCTCCTGACAGACTGCCGGCGGGCGGCGGCCGTGGCGGGCGGGCCGTTCAAGTTCACGCTGACCAGCCCCTACATGCTCGCCCGGACGCTGCTCGACCGTCATTACCGCGACTTCGAAACCCTGACCTACGCCGTCGCGGATGTCCTGGCCGCCCAGGTCCGGGGCCTGCCGTGTGCCTGCATCCAGGTGGATGAGGCCAACGTGCCGGGCAGCCCCGAGCGGGCCGATCTCGCCGCCGGGGCCATCAACCGCGTGCTCGACGCCGTCGACAAAGGTACGCAGCGGGCCGTCCACCTGTGCTTCGGCAACTACGGCGGACAGACGATTCAGCGCGGCACGTGGGCGCAACTACTTGGTTTCCTGAACGCGTTGAGAGTGGATCATCTGGTGCTCGAACTCGCTCACCGGCCCGAGGCCGACCTCGACGCCCTCAAGGAGATCCGCCCGGGCATCGCCCTGGGCATCGGCGTCGTCGACGTGAAGGTCAACCACGTCGAACCGCCGGACCAGATTGCCCGGGCGATCGAGCGGGCGGCCAAGGTGCTCGGCCCGGGCCGCGTGCGCTTCATTCACCCCGACTGCGGGCTGTGGATGCTGCGGCGGTCGGTGGTCGACCGCAAAATCACCGCTCTGGCAAAGGGGCGCGATCTGTACCTCGGCTCGCCGGCCTGAGGCGGCATAAGATGTGTGGGTTGCGGCAGCGGGAGGCGGTCGATGGGTCGTGTGTTGCCGGACGCAAAGGTGCGGACCTTTCGCGAGAAAGGCTACGTCACCGTCCCGCGGTTCTTCACCGCCGAGCAGATCCAGGCGGTCGACGATTACCTGGTCCGCAACGCCGACGTGAAGTGGACCGACAAGAACGACGATCCGCTCCGCGAGGCGCACTACCTCCACCGGCCCATCTACGATATCTGTACGCTGCCCAAGCTGCTCGACGCGGTGGAACAGCTCATCGGCCCGGACCTGGTGCTCCTCTACTCGCACATCATCAACAAGAAGCCGGGCGGCGGCCTCGGCGTTCGTTGGCACCAGGACGGCCCCTACTGGCCCCGCATCGAGCCCAAGATCGCCGTCAGCGCGTGGATCGCCCTCGACGACGCCGACGTCGAGAACGGCTGCATGCAGGTCATCCCCGGCAGCCACGCGGGTCACGTCGATCTCGGCCAATCCGAAACCGCCGACCGCGACCTGATTCAGGACCACGCCATCGCCCTGCCGGATGGCGTTGTCGATGACTCCAAGGCCGAGAACGTCATCCTCCGCCGCGGTGACGTGTCGTTCCACGACTCGTACATCGTGCACGGCTCGCAGCCGAACCGTTCCACCCGTCGCCGCGCCGCTCTCGTCGTGCGTTTCGTCCCCAGCGCGACGCGGATCCAGCCTCGTCCCGACCGCAAGCAGTACCTCGTCCGCGGCCGCCCTGTCGAGAACGGCAACGTCTACATGCGCTTCGGGGAATAGGGCTCCATCGCAAGAATTGGTGTTGCCGGGTCCGCCATGCTCTGCGTGACGGTGACGAGGCGATGGTTCAGAGCCCGGAGCGCCAGCGACGGGTTGCTCCAGTGTGGGCAGACCAGACGTCCCGGCGGCAACCCACTCGCTTGCGCTCGGGGCTGGGACATGCCCCGCCGACTCCGGAAGGCACCTGGCACTACCCGCCCGGGAGGGGGAAGTCGCGTTCCAGGAGGGGATCGTGGTTGGGAAGGACGACGTCGGCCTCGCGGCGGAGGCGGGCCGTCGCCTGGTAGACC
>JACQVT010000395.1 GCA_016209665.1 Planctomycetota bacterium
GAGCCGGAACCATCGCGACCGCAGAATCAGTGATGTCCCCTTTCTCCTCTCCGACCGCATAATCATTGATGTCCCCTTTCTCCTCTCGGCAGATCAAAGCAGCCTGGCGCCACTGCGCGGCGAGAGGGGGGGAACAGGGCGGGGCCTATCTGCGCACGGCGTGACGCGCTTCGTAACGCGCGATCTCTTCCTTGAGCTGGTTGATGAGGCGGGTGAGCGACTCCATCGTGATTTCGCGCAGTTCCTCGTCGCCGCCGGTCTCCTGCTCATGGGCGGCGTAACGAGCCTCCAGACGGGCCAGCTTCGTCCGCGTGTTGGCCACTTCTCGTTCGTTTCTCAGGTCCACTGGATCACCTCGATCATGCCCTTCGGCACTCCGGTGCGATCGGCGGCGAACATGACGTTCACAAGTTCGTCAAAGTCCCCCGCATCCGCGAGCACGATGTCGAGAAACGGCAGACCCTTTCGCAGCTCGCGGACAGCCGCGCGGTCCGGCCGTCGGTGGGGCTCGAGGAGCAGCACGCAGTCCACATCGTTTGGCTCCATTATATCCGTCGTGAAACTACCGTTCAAAACGATCCGCCGGACGCTGGGCGGCAGGAAACCAGAGTCTTCCCGGCGACCCACAGGCGACAAACTGCGAACTACGAACTACGAACTGCGAACTACAAATCGTCCCTGACGAGGTCGCGACCTTCGATCTGGGGGGCCCCGCGGCTGGGCAGAACGTCTTTTGCTGTGTCCCCGTCGTGAGTCCCCCGGCGGTCAGACTGGACATCCCGCGGTCGACGGCCTTTAATGGGCCGAACAAGTGCACGATTCGAGGTGATGCATGGCAGACGCTCAGGGGCCGGAGGCTCCGCAGACGCTGGAAGGGTACTACATCCTGCACGATGTCTACCGCATCGACTGGCCGATGTGGTGGGCGGTCCAGGGCAAGTCCGGCTACGAGATCGCCGAGTCCGCCCGGCAGTGGCTCGCCCAGGCCGCCGGCGTCGAGCGGGGCGATACGGCCGCCTACAGCATCCTCGGCCAGAAGGGCGACCTGATGCTCGTGCACTACCGGGCCACGGCCGAGGACCTCAACCGGGCCGAGATGTCGTTCCGGCGGCTGGCCCTGTTCGAGTTCATGCAGCCGGTGTACTCGTACCTGTCGATCATCGAGCTGGGCCTGTACGAGCTGACTTCGGTGGCCGCGCGGCGGATGGCCGAGCAGAACCTCGCGCCCGGCACTCCCGAGTACGCCGCCGCCTTCGCCGCCGAGATGGAGCAGCAGAAGCAGCGGGTGCAGACCCGCCTGTTCCGCAAGATCCCCGAGCAGAAATACATCTGCTTTTACCCGATGAACAAGCGCCGGGGCGAGCAGGTCAACTGGTACAACCTGACGATGGACGAGCGCCGCGACCTCATGCGGGGCCACGGCCGCATCGGCCACAAGTACCACGAGCAGGTCACGCAGATCATCGGCGGGTCGGTGGGTCTGGACGACTGGGAGTGGGGCGTCAGCCTGCACGCCGACGACCCGCTGCAGTTCAAGAAGCTCGTCTACGAGATGCGGTTCGACCCCGCCAGCGCCCTGTACGCCGAGTTCGGCCCGTTCTACGTCGGGCTCCGCCTTCCGCCCGAAGGCCTGCCGCAGTACCTCGCCGGCAAGTGGCCGTGAGGCGGCGAGCGTGTGAATGTGTGAACGTATGAATGTGTGAACGAAGAGCGAGCATGTGCTTCGTTCATACGTTCACACTTTCACACGTTCATACTTCTGGTTGCGGTATCCGCCCGAACCGCCGGTAGACCTGCACGATGTCTCGCACCGCCGTGATGAGGATCAGGCCGAGGAACGTGACAACCACCGGCCAGGCATATTCGAGCCGCGGCTCGGGCTGGAGGTTCGCGTGCAGGGCGAGCCCCATGATGATGACGATGAGGGCCATCGACAGTCCGCCCGCGCGCAGCATCATCCGCGACACCAGCGGGCCCATATACGCCATCGTCTCCGCCCGTCGCTCGGGGGCCAGCCAGTACTTCTTGTTGGGCATGTTGATCAGCCCGGCGGGCAGACGATCCAGATAGACCGTCGATGCCTGGACGGCGATCAACAGCGTGCTCAGGGCGACCGGGAACACGATGGCCAGCGCCGCGAACGCCTGCTTGCTCATCCAACCGTCCGCTTGGCCGCTGGCCCCGAAATGCGACGCCACCGTGTCGGGCAGCTTCGGGTAGTAGATGACTACCTCCAGGGCGAGGAGGCCGATCAGCAGGGTATGGATGAAAACGGCACTCTTGAGCGATGCCACATGACCATTCTACAACATACGTGGCTACCCGGCGAGAGCACCAGTCCCCTGGTCCAGGTCGACCGGCCGCGCGGCCCCAGCTTGCCGTCGGCATTGAAGAGGTATTATTGGCATCGCGTGGACAGGGCGGATGGATCGTTGCCGGCCCCCAAGGTAGACTATCGGAGCGACTGTTTGCAGGAAAAAACCTCGATCCTCAGGCAGGTGAACGGTGGGTAAGCGAAGAATCAGGAAGGTCGACTCTGCCCGCCAGGCGCAACAATTCCATACCCGGCTCCGCCGAATCGAGCAAGCCGAGGCGAAGTACAAGCGGGATGAGGCACAGCGGGCGGCGTTCGTCCGACTCAGCCGTCGGCTGACGACGGTGGCCTCTGAAATGGCCCTGATGCGAGTCGTCTGTGCGGAGACGGCAAGACTTCTCGGGTGGGATTTCTGCTATCTCGCCCATCGGCCGCCGGAGCAGGACCGCGTGCGGATCATCCGCTACGTGGACACGGTGAAAGGCCGGAAACGCTGGTTTCCGGGCCAGGAGCTAGCCCCGAGTGAGTTCAGCCCACCCGTGCGCCGGGTGCTCGAAGGCAGGCCTCTGCTGATCAATCGACGGTCCGTGATGTCGGGGCCGGTCATGGTCACGGAGGGCACCAAGCGGCGCTGCCTGAGTCTGATGTACGTGCCGGTCCGGTGTGCCGACGAGGTGATCGGCGTTCTGACGGTCCAGTCCTACGAGCGAAATCGGTACGGGCCGGCGGATCTTCGGACGCTTCAACAGGTGGCGGACGTTCTGGCCCCGGTGTTGGAGCGCGTCCACGCCGAGGACGCCCTGCGTCGCGCCCACCGGGAACTGGAACATCGGGTCAAGCAGCGGACGGCCGAACTCCAGGCTGCCAACCGCCGTTTGCAGCGGGAGACCCGCGAACGCCAGCGGGCGCTGGACACGGTTCGAAGGAGCGAGCAGTCGCTCCGCGAACTCACGGTCGAGGCGGGGCGCCGCCTGGAATCCGAGCGGGCCAGGATCGCCCGCGAACTGCATGACGGGCTGGGCCAGGTGCTGACCGCCCTGAACATGAACCTTGCCTGGATGGACAAACGGCTGGCCGACAACGATGCATCGATGAAGCTGCGGCTGGCTGAGTCGCTTGCCTATGTCGCCCAGATGACGGACATCCTCCGCGGTCTGTGCAAGACGCTGCACCCGGTCGTCCTGGACCACCACGGACTGGTGGAGGCGATCCGCTCCCAGGTCGAGGAGTTCAAGCGCTATTCTCATATCAATTGCCACCTGATCGTGCGCCCCGCTGATCTGGAGCTGCCGAATCCGCTGGCGCTGGCCGCTTTCCGCATCGTGCAGGAAGCACTCACCAACGTTGCCCGGCACTCCGGGGCCTCCGGCTGCTGGGTCTCATTGCGTCTGGAGGACGGCGCGGTGCTGATCAGCGTCCGCGACGATGGTATCGGCGGTGTGGCGCCCCGGCTGGCGGAGGGCAAGTCGTTGGGCATCCTGGGCATGAAAGAACGGGCAACGGCGGTGGGGGGAGCGTTCCAGATCGAAGAGGCGGGCCGGCACGGTACGCGGGTCATCGCTCGGCTGCCGCTGAAGCCCCCGGCCGCGTCGTGAGCGGCGAGCCGCCGCCGGGCCGATCGGACCGCTCTCGGTACGAACCTGGAACAGGCCATGTACCAGCACGAAGCGCAAGCGATTGCTTCTCGCCCCGACGGATGAGCACTCGCTTGCGCTTCGTGCTGGTCTTGTCGCACCGAGTCAACGCCTCGTTCTGCGTTCCCCATCAGCGTCTCAGGCCCGGGTCGTTCTTCAGCTCCTGCTCGATGATGGCCACGATCAGGGGGAAATAGCGGTCCAGCCCGCACACCTGGCTGTCGCGGGCAGCGCATCCGCCGTGCTCGTCCTGGCGGCAGGTCGAGCAGACGATCTCCCGGACGCGGTCGTAGTACGGCTCGACGGAGAAGTCCCGGATGCCCTCCACCACCTGGATCACGTCGTCCAGCCGCGTGAACAGGGGCCCGAAGTCGGGTTTGCGGCCGGGATCGGGCGAGGTTTCCGCCCCCGCCTCAACCCGCTCACGCAGCCGCGATTCGATCCGCTGACGCAATGCGCTCATGAGCCGTCCCTGCCGGTTGGAATCGTCCGCTCCGCCAGAAAGGCGGGCAAGGATGCCCGCCCCCCAAAGCCCCGTTTTCAACCCCGGTCATTGGAGCAGAATCGACGGGAGGTTTCCAGGCGGCGGCGGCGGTACCGCTGAGGGCCGGGCGATTCTATAATCTGCGCCGTGGACAGCACGTTTTTCGATGGTCTGAAGCGGCGCGTCGGGTTCACCCGGCAGGATGCCGACAACATCCGTCGGCTGTGGGGCGTACTCGCCTCGCAGGTCGAGGCGGTGACCGGTCGTTTTCACGAATGGCTGCTCGCCGACCCGCAGGCCCGGGCGATCTTCACCAGCGAGGCTCAGTTGGAGTCCCAGCGACGGGCCTTTGCCAACTGGCTCGCCGAGCTGTTCACCGGAAACTACGACTTCGAGTATTTCCAGCGGCGGATCGACATCGGCCGCACGCACGTTCGCGTCGGCCTGCCGCAGCACCACATGTTCACGGCCATGGAGGTCGTCTGGCACGAGCTGCAGGGGCGCATCCGCCAATCGGGCCTGTCCGACGCCGAGGCCTGCCTCGAGTCGTTGCATCGGCTGCTGGCGCTCGAGACTGCGGTCATGCTCGAGTCCTACAAGAACTACTACTCACAGCAAGTCCGCGAGGAGGAGCGGACCGTGGTCGAGGAGAAGCTGACTCGCTCCGAGCACCTGGCCCAGCTTGGTCAGCTCGCGGCCTCGCTGGCCCACGAGATCAAGAATCCCCTGGCGGGCATCAGTGGGGCGATCCAGGTGATCCGCGACCAGATGGAGGGCGACGACCCGCGCCAGGCGGTGATTCGCGAGATTCTCGGGCAGATCGGCCGTCTCGACGCGACGGTGAAGGACCTGCTGGTGTACGCCCGGCCGCGGCCGCCGGAGTTCCGCCCCTGCGACCTGGTGGCCATGACGCACCGCGTGCTCAAGCTCATCGGCGAGGCTCCCCCGATGCGGAACGTGCCCGTTCGGGTGAACGCCGAGCCGCCGGTGCCGCCGGTGCCCGCCGACCTCCGCCAGATCGAGCAGTTGATGATGAACCTGCTGCTCAACGCCGCCCACGCCTGCCGGGCCGGAGGTGCGATCGAGGTCAACATTTCCTCGATTGACCGCAAGGCGGTCTTCGAGATTGTGGATACCGGGGCGGGCATGACGCCGGAGGTCGTCGCCCGGGCGTTCGAGCCGTTCTTCACCACCAAGGCCAGGGGCACGGGCCTGGGTCTGCCGATCTGCAAGCGGATCGTCGAGGTCCACGGCGGAACCATCACTCTCGACAGC
>JACQVT010000392.1 GCA_016209665.1 Planctomycetota bacterium
CCGCGAGGCCGCCCGCGAGGGGTGAGTTGCCCGATCGGTGGTCGCGACCGGGCGACACCTGGGCTTTCTGAGCGCTTGCCTTCTTGTATAGCGTGTGCTATACTACAAATGGACCGTTGGGGGCGTTCCCGACTGAAGTCAGCCACGGACATTTAAGTCACCCACGAAGGAGAAGGCATGAGCGAGCGATTCAAGATTCGGGTTCTGCACGCTTCTGGATAGGTCCAGCGGCGGGCGCCCCGCCATGGACCTAGCCACTGCGAAGCAGGACGTAGAGAAGTCATGGATTCAACGGAGTTCTCGGCTAGCGGCGGAGTCGCGTATTCACTGGTTCATGCGTTACTGAAGGAGCACGGATACGATCTGAAGAAATCCATCACGGAAAGGCTCGAATCCGGGGGTGAGATTCTGCACCGAATCTACTGCATGGTCGAGGGTGCGCCTGGCCCACTGATTCACTTTCCCGTCAAGGGAAAGCTCGTGTCGCGTGACCATTATGAAAAGATCAAGCAAATCCTTGAGCAGTACCGCGGGGGCCCGGAGTAAGGGGCCGAGCACCGGAGTCGACCGGGCCTTCGGCGAGGGGACCCTCAAGCGAGCGCGCGAGATTTCGGGCGGGTATCGTGTCATCATCGAACGAGGCAAGTCGGGCGGGTATGTGGGGTGGTCGCTAGAAATGCCCGGAGTTCTGGCTGATGGAGCCACTTCCGAAGAGTGCCTGAAAGCCACCTATCGGGCTCTGGAATTGTCTGTCGCCACGCTGCTCGAACTCGGACAGCGTCCGCCAACCCCTCATTGGAAGCGGGAACGGACCGCGCAAATCAACATCCGCCTGACGCCCGAGGAGAAGCTGGTACTCGAAGAGGCGGGTCGCCAGCGAGGCTTCAAGGGAGTGTCGGATTTCGTCCGGTCTTCAGCTCTCCAAGTGGCCGAACGGCCGTAGCCGTACCGGGCTCACCGCCCTCAGCGTTTTTCACCTGCCATCTTGCACCGAAGCCACTACGGGGCGCGCCGGGGACTCACTGTTCGAGGGCCGTCCAGGGGATGCGGGCGTAGACGAGGTAGAGGGCCGCCGCCACCAGGAGCACGACCGGGATCATCAGCGGCACGAGCAGCGGGAGCCCCGTCAGCAGGTAGTGCAGGCCGCCGAGCGCCGCCGAGAAAGCGCCGGCCCGGCGGTTCGTTTCGGCGTCGGTCAGGTCGTACAGCCTTCCGATGAACCGCAGGTACTCCACCGGCGTCAGGGCCTCGTACAGGGCCGCCGACTCCGGCACGTAGCCGATCCGCCGCTTGACCTCCAGCGGCTGGGCGGCCACGTCGTAACCGCAGACGCTGGCCTGCCCGCCGAAGCCGCTCAACATGCCGATCAGGATCTTGACCGTGGTCGTCTTGCCCGCCCCGTTCGGCCCGATGTAGCCGAGCACGCAGCCCGGCTCGACGTCCAGATCGATCCCGCGGAGCACGGGCTTGTCGCCGTAGCCCATCGTCAGGTTCCGCAAGCTGATGATCGATGGAGCGCTCATGTCGCCGATCGGTCCGTGGGCATCACAACTGGTCCGGGACCCCTATACCGGCATTTGACTAAGTCCTGAACGGCCTGAGCTGTGGTCCCCGCGATCCGCAGCGTTTTGCGGGGGTTGGCGTGTCCGGACTCGATCGTGACCTGCTGGACGCGGATGCCCAACGACTGGGCGATGAGCTTGCGGACGGCCTCGTTGGCGGCCCCGCGCTCGGGAGCGGCGGCAACCGTGACCTTGAGCGCGCCGTCAAGTTCACCGGCGATCCGGTCGCGCGAGGACTTGGGCACGACCTTCACATCGAGCAGGACGTCGGTACCTTGTTGGCCGATGTTCAGCATGTTCGGGCCGGGACCGACCCTCCGCGCAAGACAAAAAAGGAGACAATCACCACCACGTACACCGCCAGACCGACCAGCAGCGCCTCGCGGAAACCGGCGGCGATGCCGATGATCATCGCGAGCACCGATCCGAGTACGGAGGCCACCGCGTTCAGGCCCACCGCCCAGGGCACCAGGTTTTCATCCACGCCGACGATCGCTCGGACGCCGCTGGGGAAGAAGGTGCCCAGGCAGACGCCGAGGGGGAGAATCGCCGCACCCGCGAGCATCGCCTTGGCGGCAAAGGGCCAACCGGCGAACCAGCCCAACTGTTCGTGCGAAACGGCGGTCAGGCCGGCGAGGATCAGGGCCGCGGCCAGGCCTGCCCCGACGAGTCGTCGGGCCGTGCCCGGCCCCGGCCAGCGTCGCGTCCAGAAGCTGCCAAGCCCGCCGCCGGCCAGCATGGAGAACAGGACGACCGACAGCGAGGCCGACGGCTGGCCGAAAAACAAGATGAACTTCTGCAGCAGCGGAATCTCCAGAAGCATGAAGCCGACGCCGAGCCCGCAGAAGTAAAGGACAAAAGGCACCAGAGGCAGGCGGCGCTCCCGCAGCACGTCTCCGCGGAGCAGCCAGAGCGGCACAAGGATGAACGCGACGGTCATGCCCAGGACGGCCAGAGCCACGACGACCACGATCAGCACGCCGAGGTTCTGGGCCCGCCCCTCGGGCATGGACAGCACGCGGAGCAGGTCTCCCAGACGCAGGGTGAAGAAGAAGAACGGCCGGTTATCGGTGGGGGCGCCGATGTCGAACGGGTAGCCGGCACAGAACCCGGCGAGATCGCGGGTGGTGGCCGCCTGGATGAATGGCTCGGCCCCCGGCCCTCCGGGAAGATACAGCGGCGAGAAGGCCAGGGCCTCGATTCGCTCCCGCGCACGCGAAATCTGCCCATCGGTCAACGGTGAACGCGAGATGAGCACCGATCCCAGATTGCTGTGGGACGCCACCACGAAGTGCCGCTCGGGCTCCTCCGCCCCCAGGGCCTCCAGCGCTTCACGTCCGAGCGTGACGATGCGCACGGTCTCGCGTTCGGGCGTCCAGAGCCATCGGGTGAGGGCGAGCACGCCGCCCGGCTTGAGATGGCGGAGATAGGCCTCGAAGGCCTCGCGGGTGTAGAGCAGGTTTTCGGTCAGGCTCATCGCCCCCGCGGCACTCGCGGCGAAAGTGTCGACCAGGGAGAGCATGATCACGTCGTATTGCCGCCGGTCGTTCAGGATGAAACTCCGCCCGTCGGAGACGACAAGCTCCACGTCGTTGCGGTCGTAGAGGTGGCCGCTGAAGCCGCCGAAGTCATTTCGGACGACGTTCACGACCTCGCGGTTGATCTCGGCGGCAGTGACCTTCTTCGCTCCGAACAGCAGGGCCAGGACCACGTCCCGTCCGCCGCCGGGGCCGATCACGAGCGTCTCGGCGGGGTCGACGAGCGCGAACGGAAGACTGGTCAGATCGTGCCGAAGATAGTCGAGCTTCTGGGGATCGGCGGGAGCCTCGAGGATGGGTGTGTTGGCGCCCGCGTCGATGTCGATGATGAACTTCTCGATGGGAATCGGGCGGTCCCACTTGTCGCTGATTCCCCGGGTGAAGGGCTCGCCCGACGGATGTTTCCAGACGGCAATGCGGCTGAAGGAGTTCCACCGCTCGACCAGATCGTGCCGCGGGCGGCCCTTCGCGTAGTCGATCGTCAGCACGCCGGCGCGTCGGGCGAACGGCCCGAGCACGATCAGTGCCACAACCATCGCCAGGTGCAGGACGCGCAGCCCGCGGCGGTCGGCCGGGATGCCGAAGGCCGCCGACGCGAGGCCACACGCGGCACCGGCCGCGAACATCGTCAGCGGCGCGCCCAAAACATTCACGAGCGGGACAAAGGCGACGCATCCCACCGCCGCGCCGAACAGATCGGCGGCGTAGACGACCGATACCCGCGTGCCCGCCTCGCGGACCGCCAACGAGGTGACGACCCCGATGAAGTAGAACGGAACGGCGGACAGCACGCACACGGCCACGATCCGGACCAACATGCCGGCTGACACCTGCTCGGTCATCCGGAACCGCAGCAGCAGCACCATCAAGCCCGCCGTGGTCAGTCCGCCGATGAGGGAGGACGCGGCCAGCCGAAAAGCGGCGGGCCCCCGGTGCGAGAGCCTCGGTGCGACGAAGACGCTGGCCGCTCCGGCGCTCAGTCCGACCAGGGCCAGCGAAATCACCAGGAACGCAAAGTGGTACCACAGGAGCACGGAGAAGACCCGGGTCAAGGAGAGTTCGGCCAGCAGGCTGCCGAGGGTGACCAGGAAGACGCCTCCGGCGAGCCGGTTGAGCGGAACATCGGATGACGAACCCATCCAGTCATCCCCCTATCGGATCTTCAGCACCACGAGAGTCACGTCGTCGAGCCGGTCGGCCAGGCCGCGGAACCGGCGGAGGTCCCAGTTGATGTTCTGGACGATGCGTTCGGCGGGCTGGTCGGCGTAGCGCTTGAGCGACTCGGCCAGGCGCTTTCGGCCGAACTGCTGGTCGGCGAAGTTGAGAGCCTCGACCGCCCCGTCGGTATACAGGAACACGATGTCGCCCGGCTGCAAGTCGGCGATGCCGCGCTCGTAAGCCGCCGCCGGGTCGATCCCGACCACCGTTCCGCCCGTCTCCAGGTACGAAATCCTGCCGTGGCGCAGCCGCATGGGCGGGTCGTGCCCGGCGTTGCAGTAAGTCAGCCGGCGGCCGTCGGGCGTCAGCACGCCGTAGAACACCGTCGTGAACTCGCCGGCGCTGGTGTCGCGGCACATGTGGCGGTTGACCTCGGCCATGATCTTGTCCACGTCGTAAGTGAAGTAGGCGTAGACCCGCAGGGCGGAGCGCAGCGACGCCATCAGCAGCGACGCCGGCACGCCCTTGCCCGACACGTCGGCGATGCCGATGCCGAGATTCCCCTTGGGCAACTGGATGAAGTCGTAGAAGTCGCCGCCGACGCGGTAGGTCGGGCGGTACAGGGCGCCGATCTCGACCTGTTTGCAGCCGGGGGGCTGGCGGGGGATCATCCGCCGCTGCACGTCGCCGGCATAGGCGATCTGCCGGGCGTAGCGCTCGGCGGCGAGCGTCTCGCCCATCAGCCGGGCGTTGACGATCGCCGCCGCCGTCTGTGACGCGACCGCCTGCAAGAGGCTCTCCTCGAACGGTGTGAACGTGTGCGGCTCGCCCGTGTAAACGCGGATGACGCCCACCGCCGTCCCGCGATAAATCATCCCGCAAACCAGCCCGCTGACCAGGCCCTCGCGGCGGGCCTGCTCGGGGTACCGCACGCGGGGGTCGCTGGGAGCGTCGGCGATGCGGACCATCTCGCCGTTGATCGCCGCCCGGTCGATCGGGTTGGCGCTCACGCTGACCGGCCCCTTCTCGAGGTATTCCCACGAGAGGTTGTGGACCGCCTTGATCGTCAGCAGGCCGGTGGCGGCGTCCAGCATTCGGATGCTGCACGCCTTGACCTTCATCACGTCGCAGACCATGCGGGCGGTCTGGTCCAGGATGGCTTGCAGGTCGAGCGTGCCCGCGAACAGGCCGGCGATGTTGTAGACCGCGCTCAGCTCCGCGATGCGGTGGCGAAGGTCTTCATCCTGCATGCACAGGCTGACGAACATCTCGGCCATGACGGTCGCGAGATTGCCGACGGCTCGGTGAGTCTCGGCGGTCCAGCAGGGCAGCTCGCGGGCGGCAGCCAACAGCAGGTCGGCGCCCACGCCGGCGGCGTCGGCCAGTTGCCGCACCACGGTCTCGGGCAATGGCTCGCGCGGCCGATCGCCCAGCGTCAGCGTCCCGGCCCGCCGATCGCCCCGCACGATCGGAATGGCGAAGCGATCGAACCAGCCGCCCGCCAATGCCGCCGCCTGCCGCTCGTCGTTGGGCGAGATCGCCGCCCGGTGAGCGGCGATGACCCGTTCCCGGCCGGGGGCGGTCTCGATGAGCTGGCGGAACAGCGAGGTGCCCGCCATCGGCCCGACGACGGCCTCACCCCGCTCGTCGAACAGGATGACCGTCGTACCGGTGGCCTCGGCCAGGACGCTCAGGGCACGCTGCAGGTTCTTCCCGGCCAGCGACGACAGCATGTATTCAGTGCAGAATTGAGGGACGGACATCGCAAGGTCAATCCTCGGACCGCGCGGCGAAGCAGTGGGCATCGCGGTGATTATACCGCCGGCCGAATGCCCTGACGAGTCGCGAAGCGAACGGACTGAACACGCGGGTGCGTGACCGTCTGGGCCGCGACACCGACGTGGGCTTTTCAGAGCCCC
>JACQVT010000396.1 GCA_016209665.1 Planctomycetota bacterium
ACGGGAAACGACTCGCCGGTGATGTTGGCCTGATTGACGGTCGATTCGCCGGCCATGACGACGCCGTCGGCGGCGATGTTGTCGCCGGGCCGCACGCGGATGACCTGGCCGGGCCGCAACGTGGCGGCCTCGACCTCGACCTCCTGCCCGCCGTCGGTGACCAGGTGGGCTCGCGTAGGCGTGAGGTGGATCAGCGATTGGATCGACGCCCGGGCGCCCAGGGCGGTCCGCGTCTCGACCAGCGTCGAGATGATCATGAAGAAGGCGATGACCCCGGCTTCCTGATACTCGCCGATGACGATGGCCGCCAGCACGGCGATGGCGACCAGCTCGTCCATGTGCAGGTGGCCCTCGACCAAGTGCTTGAAGGCATGGCCGACCAGCGGGGCTCCGAGCAGGACGGCGCCGAGCAGCGCGAAGGCGTCGGAGTACTCGGGATCGTTGAAGATCCAGTCGGCCAGGAACGAGTTGAACACCAGCAGGCCGCCCATGAGCGTGGCGATGAGGAGGATGCTCGAACGTCCGGTCTGGGCCTCGATAGATTGCTTCAGGTGAGTGCTGTGAGCCATGACGATACGGGTCTCGCTAAAACCGTGCAAATCGGAACACGTCGGACCAGCCTGCCGAGGGACTGCCGCTCGCGTTGGCTCGGCGGGATGCCCTGGGCATACCCTCGGCGGGGCCGACAGGGGCGGTCATCTTACTTGATACGCCCGCGGATGTCTTGCAGTTTGGCCGGCACTTGGGGGGCGGGCATCCTTGCCCGCCTCATATCGGTGCCCACCCGACAAGAAGAAGGCGGGCAGGGATGCCCGCCCCCCGAAACATGGGCGACTTGGTGCTCGGCCTGTTTTCGCGCGCTTAGGCATATAAACCCATCATCTACAATGAGATACATGGATCATGTCGGCCCGGTGGGACCTCGCCTTGGCGGAATCGCTCGGATCGCGGACGCCGACGCGGGTGGCGGCGGTGACTGGCGGGTGTCGGGATTGTGAAGTATACCTCATCCCCGTGTATGGAAGGGGCAACCGCCGGCGGGACCGGGGGTCTCGGCCCGGTGTTCCGGCGGCGGACATCCAGGGAGGTTGAGCCATGAACGTCCGGTTGAATGGGTTTCGGCGGCTGGGTATTGCGGAGGTGCTGCTCGGGCTGACGATCTGCGGCCCGGCGTTGGCGGCGGAACCGGCCGGCGCGCGTCCCAACATCGTCTTGATCGTGGCCGACGATCTGGGCTATGCAGACCTGGGATGCCAGGGAGCCAAGGATATCGCCACGCCGAGCATCGACTCGCTGGCGGCGGGCGGCGTGCGGTTCACAAACGGCTACGTGTCGTGCCCGGTGTGCAGCCCGACGCGGGCGGGCTTGCTGACGGGCCGCTACCAGCAGCGGTTCGGGCACGAGTTCAACCCGGGGCCGCCGGCGCGGGCCGAGCCGCATTTCGGATTGCCGCTGACCGAAAAGACAATCGCCGACGACCTCAAGACGGCGGGCTACGTCACCGGGATGGTCGGCAAATGGCACCTGGGGTATCAGCCCAAGTTTCACCCGACGAAGCGCGGGTTCGACGAGTTCTTCGGGTTTCCCGGCGGCGCGCATTCCTACGTGGACGCCAAGGCCGACCCGGCGAACCTGATCTACCGCGGCACCACGCCGGTGGACGAGAAGGAGTACCTGACCGACGCCTTCGCCCGCGAGGCAGCGGCCTTCGTCGCCAGGCACGCCAAGGAGCGGTTCTTCCTGTATCTGCCGTTCAACGCCGTCCACAGCCCCTTGCAGGCGCCCGACAAGTACAAGGAGCGATTCGCCTCGATCAACGATCCGAAGCGGCAGACCATGGCCGCCATGTTGTCGGCGATGGACGACGCCGTCGGCGCGGTGCTCAAGGAGCTGCGCGACAGGGGCATCTTCGAGAACACGCTGATCTTCTTCATCAGCGACAATGGTGGTCCGACGCCGGGGAACGCCTCGCGTAACACGCCGCTGAGCGGCTTCAAGGCCCAGGTGTGGGAGGGCGGCATTCGGGTTCCCTACCTCATCCAATGGCCGGGGCGCGTGCCGGCGGGCCGGGTATACGAGCAACCGGTGATCGCATTGGACATCCTGCCGACGGCGGTGGCGGCGGCGGGGGGCAGCGTGCCGGCGGATCGCAAGCTGGACGGCGTGAACC
>JACQVT010000385.1 GCA_016209665.1 Planctomycetota bacterium
CACGCCGCCGGCAGCGGCGAATACCACGCCCCGAAGAACAGCACCGTCGCCAGGCCCGCGACCACGAACATCGCCCCATACTCGCCGAAGAAGAACACCGCCCAGCGGAACCCGCTGTACTCGGTGTGGAAGCCGGCCACCAGTTCCGACTCCGCCTCGGGCAGGTCGAACGGGGCCCGCTTGCAGCTCGCCAGGGAGGCGATGAAATACACCCCCGCCGCGATGAACGTGAACGGGTTGGCGAACGCCAGCCAGGTCTGGAACCCGCCCGCCTGGGCCTCGCCGATCCGCGTCAGGTTCAACGTGCCCACGGTCATCACCGGCACCAGGAGCGACATGCCCATCGGGATCTCATATGAGACCATCTGGCAGGCCACCCGCATCGCTCCGTACACGCTCCACTTGTTGTTGCTCGCCCAGCCGCCGATGATTACGCCCACGACGTCGATGCCCACCATGGACAGGATGAAGATCAACGCCACGTCCAGGTCGCGGAACGCCCAGCCCGCCCCGAACGGCAGGGCGATGAACGCCGCCAGCACCGGGATGAATACCAGGTACGGGGCCAGCCGGAACAGCGGCCGGTCCGCCCCGGCAACGACAATGTCCTCCTTCTGCACGAGCTTCAGCCCGTCGGCGATGCTCTGGGCCCAGCCGTGCCAGCCCCCCACCCGCATCGGCCCCAGCCGGCTCTGGATCCGCCCCGCCACCTTCCGCTCCCACCAGATGGCGAAGCTCGCGGTGATCGACACCATGCCCAGCGCCCCCAACGCCAGAATCACGTCCCGCACGATCCGGAACTGGAACGGCCAGATGAGATAAGCGGAGACCGCAGTCCAGAACGGCGGATCGTTGCGGGGTTTCTGCGGGACGCCGCCCGGCAATTGGGCGAGCATCTGGTTGGTGGTCAGGCATCCGCACGCCGGGGCCCCCGCACCCTGGCTGGCGTAATGGGCTGCCACCACCGAATCCGCGCACTCAAACAGCAGGGCCACCGCCCAGGCGAACACGACCATGCCGATGACCGCGCCGAGGAACACGCCGAATGCAGCCCTCTCCAGAAGCCGGCCGATGATCGCGTGCAGCCGGATGACGACGGCCAGCAGCACGGCGGCGACCGCCGACGCGAACGGACCGATCACGAGGATCAGCCACAGGATCGCGCCTTCGGCCAGGCCGGCGAACACGATGAAGGCCCCGCCAACAAACGCGATGGCCACTAGCGCAGCGGCCGTGTACAGCAGCCGGCGGATCGCCACCTGCTTGAGGGCCGGATCCCACCGCGGCCTGATCGCATCCTGTGCGGTGAACTCACCCATTCCGACTCTCTGTGTGGCACCGGCATCTTGCCGGTCCCACATCACGTACTACCGGTCCACTTCACCCAATACGATGTCAATGCTCCCCACGATCGCCGGCACGTCCGCGATCAGCACGTTGCGGCACACGTGCGTGGTGATCGACAGGTTGCAGAAGCACGGGCCCCGGGCCTTCACCCGGTACGGGATCGCCGACCCGTCGCCCACCACCAGGAAGCCCAATTGCCCCCGGGGGTTCTCGCCCTCGAAATACACCTCGTCCGCCGGCAGCTTGAGGTTCTTGGGCACCTTGGCCATGTGCTGGCCTTCCTTGGGGAACTGCGCGATGCACTGCCGCAGGATTCGCACCGACTGCTTCATCTCCTCCATGCGAATCCAGTACCGGCTCCAGCAGTCGCCCGGCACCACGCCGTGCGGGATGCCGGCCGAGCCGCCCTCCACGCCGATCGGGATGTCGAACTCGAACCGGTCGTACAGGTCGTAGGGCACGCACTTGCGGAGGTCCCACTTGATGCCGCAGGCCCGCAGGCACGGCCCCGTCAGCCCCCAGCCGATCGCGTCCTCGGGTGTGATCACGCCCAAGTTGGCCGTCCGCTTGACGATGATGTGGTTGTAGCTGATCAGGTTGTTGTACTCGTCGATCTTCGGCTCGAAGTAGTCGAGGAACTCCGCCAGCTTCTCGATAAACCGCTCGGGCAGGTCGTGTGTCACCCCGCCGATCGTGATGTAGCTGTAGGTCAGCCGGGCCCCGCACGCCGCCTCGAACAGGTCGAGGATATACTCCCGCTCGCGGAAAGCGTACAGCACCGCCGTGAACGCGCCCATGTCCAGCCCGAACGTGCCAAACGCCACCAGGTGCGAGGCGATCCGGTTCAGCTCGGCCATGATGATGCGGATGTAGCTCGCCCGCTCCGGCGCCTGGAGGCCCGCCAGCTTCTCGACGGCCAGGCTGAACACGTGGTTGTTGTTCATCGCCGCCAGGTAGTCCATCCGGTCGGTCTTGGGGATAAACTGGTAGGGCTGGAGGTTCTCGCCGATCTTCTCGGCGCAGCGGTGCAGGTAGCCGATGTGCGGCACCGCCTCCAGCACCAGCTCGCCGTCGGTCCGCAGCACGACCCGCAGCACCCCATGCGTGCTCGGGTGCTGCGGCCCCATGTTGATCAGCATCTCCTCCGTGCGCATGTCGGCCGGGGCCTCCTCTCGGCTCCAGTCGACCAGCACGTCGGGTTGACTCGTGACCATCGTCTCCACCATACCTAGCCGACCCCCAACCTTTCTGCCTGCTCGGGTGTGACCCCCAGGGCGAGCCCGATGCGGCTGGCCTCCTGTTGACCCATGGCGCGTTCGATTGCATCGAGGATTACACGGCCGCGCGCCTCCGGTTGAACCTTCTCCCACCGGCCCCAGATTACCGTCACGTGGACCCGGCCCAGATACCGGTTCTCCTCCCAAATAACCCGTGGCTCATCGGAACTCTGTGGCTGCCTATTTCTTTGTCGCAACACCCGCTCAATCTGCTCGATGAGTTCCGGATGGGGATTATCGACCGTTCGTTGCTCAAAAGGCATTTGAGAACCTCCCTGCCGACCTCAGACCAGCCGGGCGTATCTGTCCACGAGCCAGTCCACCGCCCTGTAGACTTCCTCCACCTCCTCGGGAGACGCCAGGCTTGCACGATATCGCAAATCCACGCTCCAGTTCTGTGAAAGGATATCCACGTGATTCACCAAACCGTCTCCCGTGAGCGGATCCAATGGCCGGTGATCGGCCGCCCGGATGGTCCGTAGATCAACAAGCAAGTCCTGCAGCCGATGATGCCTCAGGCCTTCATGATGCAGCCTCGGCCCGATATCCTCCCCAGCAGGAACCCTACGGATTCGAAGGCATGCGGACTTCAGCAGCATCTCGCCCACATATCCCCACAGGTAGATCGCTCCGGTTCCCCGGCCTTCACCACACGCCAAGGTCACTCCATCCCAGAACCGTTCGGTAGCCGACATCTCCAGTTCCGGCCAGGTCTCGGGTTGGACACCAACTCGCGCCCAGAGGGGCATAATCTTGCTCCTGCGGATCAGTGGACCGGACTCTTGAGCCCGAATTCCGTCGAGGCCGGGATGCCGTGGTACTCGAGCGGAAACTCGTAGTCCTTGCGGAGCGGATGTCCCACCCAGTCGTCCGGGCACAGAATCCGCCGCATGTCCGGGTGGTTGTCGAACGTCACGCCGAACAGGTCGTAGGCCTCGCGCTCGTGCCATTCCGCGGCCGGCCAGACGTCCGACACCGTCGGGACGTGCCCGCCGTCCCGCGGGACCCGCACCTTGATGGCGATCGCATTGCCGCCGACCCACGGCTCGGCCGGCTCGGTGCACGGCCGCACGCTCAACAGGTCGTACACCACCTCGATCTCGTTGTCGGCCAGTCGGTCCACGCCGCTCACGCACCGCAGCAGGTTGCAGTGCAACCGGGCATCGTCCCGCAAAAACCGGGCGATCTCGTGCCACTTGTCCGCCGCGACCAGGACCCACGGGTGCGCCGAGTCCATCTTCGCGCCGCGGATGACCTCGCCAAACTCGCGTTTCAGCAGCTCAACAATCTCTTCCGGTGCCCGCATAGAGAAGCTTACAGCTATCAGCTTTCAGCATTCAGCTATCAGCCAACAACTCTCGGCCACCGGCTGTCAGCTCGGCCGTCCTCTTGTCTGGTTGAGAGCTGATACCTGATAGCTGAGGGCTTTTCTCTCGCGCGATCGTCGCCCCCTTGATCTTGTCTTGCAGCCGCATCAATCCTTCGAGCAGGGCCTCGGGCCGCGGCGGACAGCCGGGGACGTAGACGTCCACCGGCACCACCAGGTCGATGCCCTTGACCACGTGGTAGCCGTGTTTGAAATACGGCCCGCCGCCGATCGTGCACGCTCCCATCGCGATCACGTACTTGGGGTCGGCCATCTGGTTGTACAGCCGCCGAACCCGCGAGGCCATCTTGTACGTTACCGTGCCCGCCACGATCATCAGGTCGCTCTGCCGCGGCGTCGGCCGGAACGCCCCCATCCCAAACCGGTCCAGGTCGAACCGCGACATGCCCGTCGCCATCATCTCGATCGCGCAGCACGCCAGCCCGAACGTCATCGGCCACAGACTGTTCTGCCTGGCCCAGTTCAGGGCCCAGTCGAGCGACGTGACGATCAGTCCTTCCTCGAATTTATTCTGTATCCAGCTCATAACCGTTTAGCCGCAATCCGGAGGATTGCGCTTCCTGGATCACTTCCACGCGTTCATACGTTCATACGTTCACACGTTCATACTTCTTCCGCGGTGCCGGCGGCGGGATCGGGGCCGCGATCGCCGGCCGCTCCGCCGACTCCTCGACGCGGCCGCCCGTGCTCGCCCGCACCCAGTCGAGGTACCCGAACCGCCACAGGTACAGGAAACCCACCACGATCACACCGAAAAAGAACAGCATGTCCCACGTCGCCGCCGCCTTGACCGCGGTCGTGCCCGCCCCGAACACCACCGCCCACGGATAGAACAGCGCCACCTCGACGTCGAACACCAGGAACACCAGGGCCACCACGTAAAACCGCAGGTCGAACTGCACCCAGCTCGAACCGATGGTCGGCTCGCCGCACTCGTAGGCCTGCTGCTTGTCCGGGTGCGGCAACTTCGGCCTCAGGAACCACCCCACCACCAGCGCGCCCAGCACCATGGCCAGCCCGGCGAGCAGGAAGATCACCATGCCCTGCACCAGGTCGGCGCCGCCCTCGGCCAACGGTCCCGTCATGACTCCGTGCGACATCTTCGGTCCAACCACTGCACACGCAACCCGTCGCTTGCCCTCCGGGCTCTGATTCAGTCTGTCCTACGACTCCGCCTTCGCGGGCTCGGCCGCCGGCTTGGCCGCCGTGGGCTTCTCGGCCGCCGGCTTGGGCGGAGGCTTGCGTTCCGTCAGCGCCAGTGCCATCTGTTCCCGCACCGGCCTGGCCCGCTCCAGCCACTGCTGCTTCTTGGCCTGCGCCCACTCGGGCAGGTCTTGCTTTTGCATCCAGATCGGCATCGGCGTCTGCAAACCCTGCTTGGCCAACTCCGTGAACTCCACGATCATGCTCGCCCGGTCATAGCCCGACAGGTCGTGGTTGTCGCCCATGTGGATGCATTCGGTCGGGCACGGATCGGTACACAGGGCGCAGAACATGCACTTCGAATAGTCGATCGCGTACCGCAGAATCGCCCCACCCAAGGCCACCCCCGTCTCCTTGTCGATCTTGCGGGCCCCGGTTTTCTCGATGTAGATGCAGTCCACGGGGCAGGCCTTGGCGCACAGGTCGCACGCGATGCACTTCTCGATTTCAAAACAATGGAAGCCTCGAAACCGGGGCTGAATCGTGGGGGCCATGTCGGGATACTGCACCGTGATCGTCCGGGCGAAGCAATACCGTAGCGTGATGCGCATTCCGATCAGGATCGTCTTGACCGTCAGATAAATGTTTCGCAGGTAATCACGCATGTCCGACTGACACGATCCCTCGGGGCATCCCGACACCACTGGGCGACCCGGCCTTCGGCCCGCCAATCCGTCCAGAACACGGCCCCCCCCTCCTCGTCCGAGTACCATGTTATACGGCCGGTTTCCCCGTTTATCAAAACAGCCACCGGCCGCCATCCGCCCGGGGCACCCCCTGGCCCGGCGAATGAAGGCATCTCCTTTAGGGACCGCAACTTGGGTTGTCAAGGCAGCAAAGTCGGACCGCCCTGGCCTGGGGGGGGCGGGCCTCCTGCCCGCCTTCTTCTCGACCGGAGGTGATGGCAGAAGCCCCCGCGCCTACAGACCTCGCCGACAGCGTCAGGCATCACGCCGCAAGGCAGTTGGGATCGGGCGGCGCATCCGGGCCGTTGAGGCAGCCTTGCATCGGGCCGAAGTCCGATTGGTCGACGTCGCCGTCGCCATCGAAGTCGATCGACTCGCACTCGGCCGGGGGTGGGCCCGCGCCCGGTCCGGTCAGGCAGGCCTCGAAGGCCAGCAGGTCCGCGTCGTCGACGTCGTTGTCGCGGTCGAGGTCCGGGGCGAAGGGCTTGATCGTAAACGTGAGGATCGCCGCTCCCCCGGGCAGGCCGTCACCGGAGGGCAAGGCGGCGGCGAGCGGTTCCGCAATTTCGCCGTCCAGGGCCAGACCCGAGCGCTCCGCGGAGACCGTCTCGGCGATCTGCACCGTCCACGTCTGGCCGTTGGGCAGCGGCCGGTCGAACGACAGCGTCGCCGTCAGGTGCGTGGCGTCGCGGCTGAGCAGGAACGGGTGCGGCCCACTGAGGCTGCCGGCGACGGAGAAATGCGCGCTCGTGCACGCCACCGGTTCGCTGAAGTTCAGCGTGACTGCGGCGACGCCGGGGAATGTCGGCACGTTGGCTTGCGGCGACGGCGCCGCGGCGACGATCTTCGGCGGGCCCGGCACGTAGGCCACGTTCGTCGCCGCCCCGCGGAGGATCCACGTGTCCTTGTCGAACTGCACGCTCGTGACCGGCCCGTCGGCGGGCAGCAGGAACCACTCGGTCACCGTATTGCCGGTGCCGGTCGCGTCGTTCCAGATTCGACGAGTCGTGCTGCCGGTGCCCGTGGTCAGCGTGACGTCGATCGGCATCTTCATGGCGTTGGGAAAGGATGACACCACCGTCTTCTGGTATTGCTGGACGTGCAGCCGCACCCAGTTCTGCCCGCCGATCTGCTCGGCTTCCCAGCCGTAGCGGTAGTACGGCGCCCCCGCGTTGTAGACCCATTGGCTGAAGAACCAGCCCAGGTCGCTGTTGACCACCGACTCGCAAACCGCCCGGAAGTCCTCGGTGTCGGCGGCACCGCCCGCGAAGGCATTACGATAGACGATCAGCGAGGTGAAGAACGGCTGGTCGGCGAGCACGCGCCGCAGCATGTGCGTCACCCACGCGCCCTTGTTGTACGAGTAGGTGGTGCTGAAGATGGCGCTCGTGGTGCTGATGTCGTAGCGGTAGACCGTCCCGGTGCCCGTGGTGCTCGGGCGGTTGGCGTTCAGGTGGGCGAGGTAGCTGGCGTAGCTGCCGCCCGGGCGCTTCTCCTTGAACAGGGCCTCGGAAAAGCGGGCGAACCCCTCGTTGAGCCAGATGTCGTGCCAGGTCTTGCAGGTGACGTAGTCGCCCCACCATTGGTGGGCCAGCTCGTGCACGTTGCGGTTCTCGGAGGTGTAGGCCCCCTGGCTGGTCATGGTCTGGTGCTCCATGCCGCAACACCACTGGAACTGGGCGATGCCGTACTTCTCGTTGATGAACGGATACTGCCCGTAGAGGCTCGGCAGGCTGAACGTGGTGATGGCCTGAACAACGGTATCCAGGTACGGCTCGGATGTACCGACCTGGTCGGGGTAGATGTAGAACTCGACCGGCATATAGCCACCGACGTGCTCGTAGTACCGCGTGATCTTCGTGTAGTGGGTGGCCGCGAACGACACCAGGTACGTCACGATCGGATAGCCCTCGTGCCAGCGGTACTTCTTGCGGTTGCCGGCGAGCGTGTCGACGCCCTGCAGGACGCCGTTGGCGGCCACGGTCATCGTGTCCGGCACCGTGACGTGCAGGTCCAGCGTGAACTTGTCGCTGTTCTCGCCGTTGTTGTCCTTGCAGGGCCACCAGTACTTGGCGTAGAACGGCTGGCTGAACGACGCCGCGATCACATCCTGCCCGTTGGTCTGCGTGGAGAAAAAGTCGAAGCTGAACTGGTCGGTCCGGCTTCGCGGCGTGCCGTGGTACGTCACCTGCACCTGGAACGCCTGGCCGACGTCGTAGGCGGCGCCCAGGTTGATCGCGATCTGGTTCGTCGGTCGGGTGTACGCGGCGGCGACGCCGTTGACCTTCACCGCGTCCACCGTCATGCCGCCGTCCAGGTCCAGCGTCATCTGCGCCAGCCCGGCGGCCAGGCTGGCAGCGTCCAGCGTGTTGGTGCCCTCGATGCGCTTGGGGCTGGTGTCGGTGCGAACGACGATGTCCAGGAAGCAGTGGGTGATGTCGGTGTCGGCCTGGGCCTCGAGGGTGATCGGCAGGCCGCCGGGCGGTTTGCCCGACTCGAACCGCTCGATCTCGGCCAGGGCGTGGCCGCACAGGCCGGCCTTGGCCTCGTCCGTCGGCGAGCAGTCCTCGACTGTGTCCTGGGCGAGAACCCGGACGGCACCGACTCCCGGCAGGGCGCCGATCATGACCAGGCCAAGGACATGTCCGCGAAGGATCGCTCGCAGCGAACCGCCCATCATCCATCCCCTCGAGTCAGGCTCCCCCGGGCGGGTCAATGCCGCCGGCGATGCCTCAATGCTCCAGTATAGTTGAGGCGAGGCGCCGGTTGAAGAGAGTCACCGCGCCGGCCCTGCTGCGGGGTCCGCGGCAGTTCAAGCATTCGCGCAGAAAGGTTATAATGGTGGCTCAGGTGGGGTCGTTCAGCCCGGGTCCGCCGGACGGCATTCCTCGAAACGGCTCCGGCGCGGCCGGGATTCCGGAGAGACTTCCGGCGGACCGAGACACACGATGAGGACGTATCTTCTGCTTGTGGTGGTGTTGACTTCGGGACTGGTGCCGCGCGCGAGCCTTCTCGCCGCCCCGTATCGTCTACGCTTTCGCGACAGCACCACCGGCCTGGCCGTCAGCCCAGCGGCGCTTCTCCTCGACGGTGAAGAGCAGGTTGCCTTGCCGGACGCGAACGGCATCACCACACTGGACGTCGCTGCCGGCGAGCATC
>JACQVT010000419.1 GCA_016209665.1 Planctomycetota bacterium
CACCACGGTGGCTTCACCGCCCCTCCAGGGCGACACGCACTGGGAGCGCATGGAGATGGTCGACGTCGCCGTGCCCGACGGGGCCCGCCTGGTGGTTCTCGACTGCCACATGAGCGGCGGAAAACCGAACGGATCGCGGTTCGGCCGTGACTGGCGTGACACCGCCTGGTTCGACGATCTGTACCTCCATCGCGAGGGGGAGTGACTCGTCAGAACCGGGAGCGCCAGCCACCGGTTGATGGGTGGTGGATGATGGATGGTAGATCAACTGGACTACGGTCGGGAAGTGGTCAGTCCTTCGATGTCGCGTAACATTGCCCCCACGCCACGTCGGACCGCATCGTTAAGACCGGGGGCGAACGGCGCGGGATTGCCGGTGCGGAAGTAGTTCGAACTGGTCACTTCGTACCCGCCCTCATCGAGCAGAGTATCCACCGGGAGATAGCCGGGCACCTCCTGCGTGTAGCCGAACGTCACCACCGGCCGGCCGTCGAACCACGCCCGCACCAGCGGCGTCCACTCGACGACCGGCTCGCCGCCCATCCAGCACATCCACTGGTCGGATGACAAGCGGACCACGCCGATCGCCCAGTTGGTTGTTGTGTTGGTGGGTCCGCCCCGACTGTACTCCTCGAGCCAGTACCGGGCGGCCCGAGCGCGGTAATCATCACCCTTGGCCACGTTCGCGTAAAACGACTCAGCCGGCGGTTTGCCGCGCTTCAGCTCCACCCGCGTCGTTCGAGCCGCGATGTCCAGCGTCAACGTCCGCCCGGGCTGCTTCAGACCTGCCAGCACCGCCGCGGCCAGATCGCGGCCCGCCCGGTCGCGGTCCGCCGCAGTTGTTTTGCGGAATCTACCCTTGTCCAGGTCGGCCGTCACCCGCGGGCGGATGTCCCCCGCGCACCCTTGCAGAAACTGCACGTGAACGCCCGACCCCAGGGCCGCCCGAATCTCCCGCCGCGCGAACGAGGGAAACTCACCGGAGATACCCCGCCTCGCGTAGCCATACACGATCACCGGATGACACGGATACGAGAACCACACCCCCGCCGGCCGTCCCTCGGGCGTTTGCATTTGAAGTATCCAAACCCGCCGCTCGTAGGGTCCGGCGGCGTGGGGCAGCATCGCCATCTCGCCGTTCGGCCCGCGGTTACGGCGGTTGATTCCCACGTCGGACGTGCCTTCGTGGACCGCCACCCGCACCGGCTGCAAACCCCGTTCGGCAGCGCCGCAAATGTCCACGACCTTGGCGGCCAAGTCCGCGAGGTAGCGGCGTTCGAGTTCGGTCGGCTCGCCGCAGGCCGCCAACGTCTCGCGATTCATCATCGGACCGCTGTGCGTGTGCGAACAGTTGACCAGAACGTTGGCCGGCGGCACCCCCAGCCTGGCCGCGATGTCGGCGCGGAGCCGCTCGCCATAGGAGCCGGCCAGCCCGATCAGGTCCAGCGAGACGATCGCCAGCTTGCTGCCGCGGCCGTCCGCCAGCACCGTCGCCTGTGCCGACAGCGTGTCCAACAGTTCGGACGAGGCCTCGCCGCTGCAGCCGCGGCCACCCAGGTCGATGCCCACGGGCGGCGTGATGTCGACCTCGGCGAAGCCGGCCCGGGCCGATGCCACCGAAGCCGACTCGACCTGCCCAACTACCGCCGCGAACGTCAACAGGAGCGCTGCGGTTGCCATATGCCTCCCCGATTTGTGGCACAGCCCCCTCGGTTGTGCATCCTGCTCAAACCCACTCAGTCCGGTGGCACAGCCGCCCTCGGCTGGGCACCCTCGAAGCCACCCAGCCGAGGGCGGCTGGGCTACAAGGGGCGGCTGGGCCACACAGGGCGTTGTCAGCGCTTCTTCAACTCCAGCAGCGTGACCGAGTTTGGTCCCAGCGTGCAATCGAATGCAAACGTACCACCGGTGACGGGCCCGGCGTCGGTCCGTTCGAGTTCGGCGCGTTGCCGGTCGTTCCAGACGTTGCTGCGCGCGGCATCCACCGTCCACACCGCGTATTCACCACCCGCGAGCACCTTGGGCAGATGGCCGATCTCCACCCGCACGTGCCGGCGGAGCGAATAGCGGTACCTGAAGTTGACCAACACCGCCGCCAGCCGGCCCGCTCGCTCGTCCCAGGCCGCCACGCCGCAGACGTCGTCGTCGCCTCCCTTGACGGTCAGCCATCGACCGGCCAAGCCGTTGAACATCCGGGCCATGTGATAGGCCGGCTTGGGAACGTTGTTGGGCATCAACATGCTCCAGTCGCCGCGGAAGCCCTCGTCGTTCTGTTTGACGTAGAAGAAGCAAGGCCGATCGATCTTCTTGGGGATGAATGCCCGGACGACACAGTCGGCACAGTACGCCGCCCCGACCTCATGGTCCTGCGGCCGGTTGGGCCACCAGGCTTCGTTCCACTCCGTCAGCATAAAGTGCCGTACGGTCTTCTTGAACTCGGGGTAGTCGTCGAGGTAGGCGCGCATGGCGTCAGCCTGGTTGGCGATGATGTCCGCGGGATGGAAGTACTCGTGCCAGCTCACGAAATCGAGCGGCAGTTTCTCCTGCCGGCACCAGGCCATCAGGCCGCGGGCGAAGCCGCGGCCGTTCGCACAGAAGCCGTATTCGCTCTGTTCGAACGGGCCGCTGGCCAGGGCCGGCCCCCCCACCGCGGCCGTCGGATCCGCCCGTTGCACTCCCCGCGCGGTCGCCCGGTACAGTTTCGCATATGCCTCGAACCGCCGGATGATGTCCTCGCCCACGCCGGTCTTGCCCAGGGCTGTCTCGTACAGCTTGCGCATCTCGGGCGTACCCGTGTCCTGCGGACCGGGAACGATCCAACCCGTGTTCGGCTCGTTCCACACTTCCCAGTACGGCACGCGGGTGCCCCGCTCCAGGGCCCGTCTGGCCGCGCGGTGGCATAGGTCCTCCCAGACGCCGTAATCGCGCGGCGCACTGTGCCGGTCGTCATTCTTCACCGCGTCGAGGACGATCGGCATGTACGACACGGCGAAGATCGGCTCGGCCTCCATTTTCTTCACGATGAAATCGAGCCGCCGATCGAAGTCGGACCAGTCGTAGCTGAAGTCATTGCCCTGCGCTGGCGCTGGAGGCTCTGACGGCTTCTTGAGCACGTTCGTGAAGACGTTGTCCATGCGGAACCATTTGAAGCCCCCGGCCTTGAGCTTCGCCGCCGTCGCGTCCTCGTAATCCGCGAGGCCCGCGCCCTGACTCAATCCGATAATGCCGGAGGGCACGGCGTCGCCCGGGCGACCGGTGTCGATCGTGAGCCGCACCGGTTGCGTCGCGCGGGCCGGCTCGACGATCGTCCAGGCGGCCTCATCAAACTTGTCGCCCCCCTGCACGCGGCCATAGACCTGCACCGCGATCCGCACCGGCGCCCCCGGCGCCGCCTTCTCAGCCACCAAAACCAGCGCGGGATGATCGTTGTCGTACCGTGCTTGCAGCTTGCCATCCACGTACACTTCGCCGCCGTCGCCGCAGTTGATCCGCATTCCGACCGCCCTGCCGCGCGTCAGCGTGTCGCCGGCGCCTTCGATGGCCTCGGGAATCTTGAACGCACCGATCAACCATCGAAACTGGTTGTCTTGCGGCCAGGGATCGCCGGGCTGGATCACTTTCGCGTCGCCGGGAAGCGACGCCGGCAGGCCTGTCCGCTCGTTTGTCGGAGGCAACACCTTCCACTCGGCCAGAAGCTGCGAACAGGCGACGAATGACAGACACGTCATCGCCGCACCTCGATGGATCGTCATGGGAGTCTCCACTCGTCGTAAGCAGGCCCGCTGGGCACTGCTCGGCCCCGCTCGGAGGCCGTCATGCTACCGGACCCCTCCACCATTTCAACCTGGTCGTATCCGCGAACGACCTGCGCAGGCAAGATTGACGCATATCGGACGTTCGCGCTGGGAGCCGAGCACTGCCCTGACAGGCCGTGTGTGGGCTGCCTCGGCCGGGGGTGTGACAAAATCGGCGGGGTATTTCAGAGCCCCGAGCGCAAGCGAGTGGGTCGTGTCCACCCGTCGCTGGCGCTCCGGGCCCTGAAAAGCCCACGTCGGTGTCGCCGCTCAGGCTGTCACGCACCCGCCTCGGCCCGGCCAGGCTGGGGTGGAACCAGACTGCATAATGTGCGGTGCAACTGTCACGATCGCTGCCCGTCGCCCTGCAACCTGTCGGCCAGGAAGCGGGAGGGGTGCGGCGTTCAATCGAGTTAACGATCCCCAGCAACGGATATCCCCACCATCCATACCGCCACGGGCGTGGAGAGCACGGCTGTTAAGAGAGCACGTCAAGCCGTGGAGGGATCACGACCGAAATGTACGCCCGCGCCGGCGAACAAAAAAATTTTCGCTCCGATATCCGCGTCTTGCACCCCAGCGAGCTTCTCGGTTTGACCCACTCGTCGAGCGACCCGCAGCCACCGGGTCCGATGGTTAAACCGAGCTAACGCGGACCATTCCCGCATGGTCGAAATCGGCCCATAAACAAAGGCGTTTCTCGCTCTTCCTCCAAAGGCCAAAGGCTTGCCACAAACCGTCACAATTCGCACTCGCGGGTGAAAAAATCATCTTGACTTTGGGTGGTCATCCGGGATACAAAATACACAGTTCTCTCTGCGCTTTTCGGTGGCGTCTGCCTCGCCGTTCACGAGAACGCAGAACGTGCCACTCAGGTGAGTCTCGGTCGGCCTGGCTGACGGATGGAGGGAACGAGGCGGAAGCGACGTCGTCGGCTTGCTCGGCCGCGTGCGCGTCACAGCGCAGCGGCCGGGGGAGTCCGGGAGGACGGGAAAAGAGAGCGGGGGATTTGGGAGGGCTGCATTTCTCGAGTCCGCCGGCTGTTCTAGGTTTGAGAGTCAGTTCGCACAGTGAGTAGAGGGCAAGGGGCTTTGAGCGGGTGTGCCGTTCGGGCTCACGCTTTCGAGAGGAGGAAATGCTCATGAAGAAAACGATCGTTCTGGTAACAGTGTTGGCGGCCGGCTCAATGGCCTATGCCAACGCGGGGGATTCGTGGATTTTGCCGATCGATCACCTGGATGGCAGCTTCACCACGCTGGCCGGTGCCGGCTACGGCGGGAGCGACGCCGTCCAGGGCGACAACTTCGACAGCGTCCGCCGCGTCTGGTGGAAGATGGGCGCCCAGGCCGGCATGCCCAGCACCAAGGAACTCTTCACCGTCGAGTGGTGGGTGCCGACGCAGGGCTCCCTGGACTGGCAGCCCATCGAGACCGCGAACGTGGGCGAGTCCGAAGGTGCCATGAACGCCGTCATCCCGTGGGCGGGCCAGTTCGGCACCAACCACCAGTGGCTCGGCAGCGATGGCGGGCCGACGGGGAACTGGAAGGGCACCGGCCCCGGGCCCCAGGCCCCGGC
>JACQVT010000398.1 GCA_016209665.1 Planctomycetota bacterium
CGGCAGGGCGGGTGGGCGCCGGTGTTCTCGCTCGTCTCCCGGTAAGTCCAGGGCATCTAGGATTGAGGGTTCGAGGGCAGGGCGGCTAGGTGTCGCTTGCAGTTCCGTCAGGTGATCGAAGAGATCAATGTCGTTGAGCCGGCAGCGGTGGATGAGGCTCATGCAGAGGTCGCCGACGTGGGCACCGTTCAGGACAGTTCCGAGAGCGAATCATCGGCTCCGACAGACACGGGCCAGATGCAGCCCTCGCAACCCGCTCGCATTCGCACGGGGCACAGATATACGCCGGTCCGACCTTGTGGATTGAGGGTCAGCCGCCTCGTCGATAGCATGAACGTGCCATGCGACGAGACCCGCACAACATCGCCGTCCTGGCCATCCTCGTATCCGCAACCACATGCCGGGCCGGCTCGTTGGCGGACACGCGGCCGCCGGGGTCGTATTTCCCGCTGAGCGAGCAGACCCACGCCAAAACCGAGTCGTTCAGATCGGGCCGCCCGGTGGTGGGAACCACCTATTTCTACTGGTACGACGTTTACAGCGGCGCCCACATCCGCAACCCCGACGGCACCGACGCCCTGACCACCCACCCGCCGGCCGCCGCCATGGCCGACGTCAGCTACAAGTCCGCCGACTGGCACTACGCCCAACTCCGCGACATCGCCGAGGCGGCCATCGACTTCATCCTGCCGGTCTTCTGGGGCGTGCCTGGGCAGTACGACTCGTGGAGCTTCGCCGGCCTGCCGCCGCTGGTTGCCGCCCACAACCGCATGGCCGCCGAATCCAAATCGAACCCCACGCGCCCCGCCCCGCCGAAGATCGGCCTGTTCTACGACACCAGCACGCTCCAGTACAACCGCCTCGTCGGCCCCGACATCACGCCGGGCGAGCCGGTCGACCTGACCACCGACGCCGGCCGCGAGTGGTTCTACGTCACCATCCGCGACTTCTTCAGCATGATCCCGCCCGACAAGTGGGCTCGCGTCGACGGCAGGCCGATCGTGTTCCTCTACTCCGCCGGCTTCGCCAAGGCCGTCGACGACCGCGTTTACCCCGACGTGCGGCAACGCTTCCGCAAGGACTTCGGCACCGACCTGTTCATCGTCCGCGAGACGAGCTGGCCCGGTCGCGCCGACGCATCCTACCGCTGGGGCGGCGCCCTTGGCCTGACCCTCGGCGAGAGTGTGGCCGGCATCGGGCCGGGATACGACCACTCCGCCGTGCCGGGCCGGCAACCCCTCGTCGTCAACCGCCAGAACGGGGAGTTCTACGCCGGTCAGTGGAAGAAGCTGCTGCGGCTTCGGCCCACGCGCCGGCCCTGGATGGTGCACGTCGAGACGTGGAACGAATGGCACGAAGGCACCGATGTCGCCCGTTCGCAGGAGTACGGCGACCATTACATCCGGGCCACCGCCGAATTCGCCCGCATGTTCCGGGCCGCGGTCCAGCTTGACCCCAGCGGGCCCTTCGCCGCCGCCGAACGCGTCCGCTGGTCCGGCCGACAGACCGAGGGCGTCGAACTTCGTCCCAGCGGGGGCGACGGCTGCTGGCAGGCGGGCGCGATCGACGGCTCGCCCGCGGTCACCGGCGCGCCGTGCTCCCCCGACGCCGGCGCCGCCTACCTGTATTTCCGCGTCGACGACGCCTACATGTTCGACGAGCAGGACCGCTCGGCCGAGATCACCCTCGTGTTCCGCGACGACGGCGGCTGCGCCCAGTTTCGCGTCGAATACGACAACTCTGACCCGGCCGTCGGCCCCCAGGCGGGCGCGTTCCGCCCCACCCGCGACATCGTCGTCGGCGCAACCGGCACCTGGCGGACCGTCAAACTCATCCTGCCCCAGGTCCGGTTCATCGACCGCACCAACGGCGCCGACTTTCGCATCTCGATCACCGGCCACCAGCGCCGTCTGACCGTCCGCGAGGTCATCGTTCGCAAACTCATCGGCGTGGAGATCAAAACTTCAGACTCTGGCCGACCGTAGGCCAGTGTCTCGTGGCTTGGCTGCCCAACAGCGGAGGTGATCCTGAAACGGGTCGGATCAAGACAATCCCTTTGCACGTCTTAGGGCTTCGGTGAAACGATGTTCGTCGGGACACAGAGCGACCGCCCGCTCGAAGGCCACGAGGACGTCCGTAGCCGGCTTCCGCAACCTCTGACGGACCCTGCCCAAGTCATACCAAGCCCAGCCGCGGCGGACCGCCGGAACATCCATCTGAACCACGCGCTGAAGCAGTTCCTCGGCCTCCCTCAGCAGGCGCACTCTGGCTTCCCGATCCGCGCGGTTCCTGGTCCGGGGTGGAATGTCGTTAGCCAACTTCATCTTTGTCTGGCCGAATTCATGAGCGGCGCGCGGGTCAGCAAGCACACGGTCGCCTGCACTCATGAAAAGGCGGTGGGCCTCTCGCTGCCTCCCCGCTCTACGCTCTAGGATCGCCGCGTCGAAGGCTTCGTCCGAACTCAAGATGCTCGGCATCTGATCCAGGATCTTTCTCGCGGCACCCTGGTCGCGGGCATCGAGATACGCGTCGGCCATCGCAGCGGCAACCATCGCGTAGCCCCTCGCCTCCCGTGGGAAGCGGTCGTGAGCCATCCGAGCGGCACCCAGGTCTCCAAGCATCGCATGTTCACGAATCAGCGCGGCCGCCACCAGAGCCGATTCAGGGCGACTCCGCAGCGCCTCGGTGAGACGGCGCAGCGCACCCTGCGTGTCACCGGTCGCTCGCAGGTATGCAGCGTCTCGCAACGCCCAGAACGCCACGTACTCAGGGTGAGCGGGAAGGATCACCCGGAAATACGTGCGATGGTCGTCGAAATCAAGTACCGGTTCCGGTGAGCCGTTCTCGTGCATACTGCGGAAAATCTTCGGGACACCGGTGCCTCGTCCTTCGGCCAAGCGGAGTTCTTTGAGGAACTCCCCGATCCGGC
>JACQVT010000399.1 GCA_016209665.1 Planctomycetota bacterium
TGATGTCACGGAAGGGGCTGACGCCGTGGCCCTGGGAGAGAGTGGTGCTGCGGCTGATCTGCCGCCCGAATGGCTCGCGTTCCTCCCAGAAATTCACGCCGTCGACGGCCACCGCGAACATGATCCCGTGGTGGTGCTTGTGATCCGACGGTGAATCACGGAGGACATTGACGCCGCTGGGCGTCAGCAATTGCTCTACGTAAGGCTTGATCGCGTCACCATGACGATAGACCATGACAGCGTCGGTGCCAATCTTCACGGTCACCCTCTTCCCGTCATCGGACGTGGGAAGTTGGGCCACGTGGTACTGGGCCAGCGCGCGGAGGGCAAGGACCAGGGCGAACGCGGCTATCCCGAGCAGGAATCGCTTTGTCAACATGGCGCCTCCATGTCTCTCCTTCAACCGTGCCTCGCGCCGAACGGCTTTCAAAGCTTGCCCTCGGGTACGAACACTATCAGCGAAGAAAACGGGGTCGATTACGATGTCTTCGCTCTTTTCTTGACTGGTCGACCGCGGGGGCGGACGCTCGATTCCAGCCCCGGTCGGGCGAGGGCGGGCCGCGTCCTGGCCAAGCCTCGGCAACGGCCCACCTCGGCCCACACTCTGCGCCGTTCACGTGCAAGGATACACCGTGCCTTGCCACACGCAAGCCAATCAAGAAAGAACTCTGGGGACACATGAGTGTTGGCGAGCCTCACCGGCAGGAGATGTCGGCCCAGCCCGCGATCGGCGGGGGCAAGGCGCCGGCGGGAGGCAGCTTACGTGGCGATGTCGCTGACGCGACGTCCCTGGTCCCAGGCGAACGGCCGCCTATCATCCCACGTATGGAGGACACGGTTTCAACTTGAAAGGGAGCCAGCATGCACGACCTGGTGTGGATAGTGACGGCGGGCGTGGGGCTGATGGCATTGGGATTCGTGGGGTGCTCGTCGGAGAAGCCCGCGACCAGCGGCCCCGCGACGGAATCGGCCGGGAAAACGGAGCCCATGCCGGCAGCATCACCGGCGCCGCCCGCGTCGCTGGTCGCGCGGACGGGGCTGGTGCCGGTAGGTGAGGCCGCGCCCGACTTTGAGGCCAAGGACCACCAGGGCAACCTGGTGCGGCTGTCCGACCTGCTCAAGACCGAGCAGGTCGTGCTGGTCTTCTATCCCGCCGACTTCACGTCCGGGTGCACGAAGCAGTTGTGCCACGTCCGCGACGACTGGACGGAGTTTCGCAAGCGTCACGCCACGTGCCTGGGCGTGAACCCGGCCGACGTCGAGAAGCACGCGAGCTTTGTCAAGGAGCACTCGTTCCCGTTCCCGATCCTCAACGACGAAGCCAGCCGGATCGCCGCCGCCTACGGTTGCAAGGGGGAGAAGTATACCAACCGCACGGTGTACGTCATCGGCCGCGACGGCAAGGTCAAGCTCGGCGAGTCAGGCATGGTGCCGCACGAGAAGATGTTCGCGGCCCTGGACAGCCAGTAACCGCCGCCTTGACAGGTTCTGAGCAGGACGGCCCCCGTCAGGCCCAGCCGGGGCTTTGTATCGACTCACTGTGCATCCTGAAACCCGACCGGCTGGAAGCCGGTCCCACACGGGTTTCAGGATGCGCTCTGTGGTGGATCGGGATCGGAAGCCTCGACGCGGTGCGAGTCGCAAGCGTCCTACGTCAACCGCACGGTCACGATCTGCTTGGGACCCGCGGCGAACTGGAGGGCGCCGCCCTTGGACTTGACCGGGTCGCCGGGCCGACCTTCGAGGTCGGTCAGCACGCCGCTAGCCGGCTTGTCCAGACGGAGCGACACGTCGACCTTCTTGTCGGTCGGGTTGAAAAGTCGCACGACGGTTGCCTTCTCGGGGTGATGGCGATGCACCGCGGTGACGACGACGCCTTCCCCGACGGTGAGGAAGCCGTGCGTGCCGGGCAGCTCGCGTCGGGGTGAGTCGGGGTCGCAAGCAAGGTCCCGAGAGTCCAACTGCACGGCGCGGATGCCGGCGGCGAGGGCCTGCCCGACCCGGGTGAGTCGCGTAGCGTCGGGACGACCGGCGAGCGGCACAATGCGGTAGCGGAACTCGTGGAGGCCCTGAACCTCGCCGCCCTCGTGACCGTTAGTCAGGACGGCTTTCAGGAACGACCGCAGGAGCGTCAGGGCGATCGGCCGGGCGGGCTGGTCGCACACCGCCGCTTCGCGGAGTCCCTCGCTGATCACGGCCAGGCCGCGCTTCTCATCGAAGACCGCCGTCCAGCTCTGCTGCGGCCGTGTCTCAACCTCCAACTCCTTGTAACGGGCCTTGTCCTTCCGCAGGGCAATCGGCCGCTCGACCACGTCGAAGGCCTGATCCGCCAGATGAGTGTCCGTTTTCGCGTCGGTCGGGAACAAGACCCGGAGCCGGTGGTCGCGAACGTCGTTGTCCACGACCGTGCGGATCTCGACGGCATCGGCGCCCCGGCGGAGCGTCACATCGTGCGTGACCACGAGGGATGTGAACACGGGACTCCGCCGCCCGCGGTCGAACAAGAACGTCTCCGGCAGCTCCATGGTCACCCGCACCCTCAGCGTCGCCTTGTTGATGCCATCCTCGACGAGACTGACCGCGGCGGGCGAGGCGACCGACGTGTACACCTCGTCGTTCACGGCGACGCCGTGGTACCAGCCGTCGCCGATGTCCGCGCGGTCCTCCAGCATGAGCAGGTTGGTATAGGTCTGGCCCGAACGCTTGTCGGTCAGACTCGCCGTGCCGTTCGTCGCGATGGACACCCGCAGGTGCTCGTTCTCGATCGTGTGGTCGTCGACCGCCATCGAGCCGAGGAATCTCACGGGCGTGTTCTTCACCGGCCGGCACACCAGGGTGGTGTAGCCGCAGGCCGGGATTTTCAGCGACACCGACACGTCCACCTCGTGCCGGGGGTCGGGCTGGGGGAACTTGGCCCGGCGCCGCCGGAAGCCGGCCACGTCCTTGCGGTGGGCCACGTACTGATAGGGCAGCTCGTTGCCCTGAGCATCGTACAGGCGGAACCCCAGCTTCTTCTCGTAGCCGAAGAACTCCTGGAAGAACGCATCGGTATCGGCCGGGAACCGCAGCGTGAGATCGACCGGCCCGTCCACCGCGTCGACCGAGGGGTTGAAGACCGCCACCACGAAGTCCTTCTCGGCGATCTGCGGCAAGGTTACGCGGTCGGCGATGTACCGCAGTGCGTCCTTGGTCACGTGGGAGGCGATCTCGTAGCACTGGTCGAAACGATACTCCATGTCGTTGTGGACCTGGTCGATGCTGCAGCCGCAGATCGAGTCGTGGGGGTGGTTCTGCAGCAGCCACTTCCAGGCCGCGTCCAGGAACCCGCGCGGATAGGCCATGCCGTGCCGGGCGGCGAAGGTGCTGAACGGCTCGGCCCAGGAGCACAGCTCGGTCTCACAGCGGGCGTTGGCCTGCTTGAGGGGGACGCGGCTGCTGCCCACGCCGGGAATCAACCACTGCTCGTCGCCGGCCTCGGCCGGCTCCCGCAGCTCGCCCACGATGGCCTTGGTGATCTTGTCTCGCTCTTCGCGAACCTCCTCCATGAAGCCGTCCAGGTGCGAGACGACGATCTCGGCGTTCTCCAGGAGCTTGTTCACCCGGGCGAGCGCTTCGGGGGCGTTCAGGTCGATCTCCATGTGGTCCCCGCCGTCGAACACCAGGAACGCCGACGTGGGAACGCGCTCGCACTCGAAGTCGACCATCTCGCGGATGGCCTGGCTGGTCTGATCGACGGTCACGATCTCGTCGGGTTTCTGGGAACGGCGGACGCAGAAGGCGTATGAACAGTAGCCCCACCGCGGGCTGAACCGATAGGCGATCACCTCGCTGCCGTCGGGCGACTGCCAGCGGAACAGCCCTCCGCCGGTGGTCGACTCGTTGAGACCCCGCCAGACGAAGGCGTTGTCGATGCCGAACCCGCGGAGGATCTGGGGCAACTGCGAGGTGTGCCCGAACAGGTCGCAGCAGAAGCCCACCCGCGAGGGCCGGCCGAACCGCGAGGCGATGCCGATCCCAAGCTGCAAGTTGCGGATGATCGACTCGCCGCTGACCAGGAACTCGTCCGGGAGCACATACCACGGCCCCAGCCTCAGCCGCCCTTCCTCGATCAGATCGCGCAGCTCCGCCTCGCGCTCCGGACGGATCTCCAAGTAATCCTCGATGGGGATGACCTGCCCATCCAGTTGGAAGTACCGGAACCGCGGATCGCGCTGCATGACGTCCA
>JACQVT010000387.1 GCA_016209665.1 Planctomycetota bacterium
AGGCTGGCCTCGGTGAACCGGGCCGGGGGCAGCGTCAGGTGCTGTTTCGGCTCGATCCTGACCGGGTCGAGCGACTGGCCGACCTGCATGGCCGGCAGCACCCGTTCCTGGTCGGCCAGCTCGGCCTCGGGGTCGTCGGCGCCTTCGACGTAGGCCCGCAAGAAACCCGGAAACGTGATCACCTTGCCCGAGGTGCTGAACACCGCCGCTGCGTGGTCGGCGGTCGGGGCCTCGATCCGCACGGTCGTCCGCTGGCCGGTGGCGTCTTTCATCTGGCAGGCGACGGTCCGCTTCCAGATCAGCTCGTACAGCGCGTAGGCGTCGGCGTCGAGTTCGCCGCGGAGCGACTGGGGCGTGCGGAACGCCTCGCCCGCCGGCCGGATGGCTTCGTGGGCCTCCTGGGCGCCCTTGGCCTTGGTGGCATACACCTTGGGCTTGTCGGGCAGATACTCGGCCCCGTACAGCTCCCGGACCTGGTTGCGGGCGGCGTTGACCGCCTGGCTCGACAGGTTCGTCGAGTCCGTCCGCATATAGGTGACGTAGCCGGTCTCGTACAGTCCCTGGGCGAGCCGCATCGTCCGGGCCGCGGTGAACCGCAGTTTTCGAGCCGCTTCCTGCTGGAGCGTCGACGTGATAAAGGGGGCGCACGCCCGCTGGGTGAACGGCTTTTCGGTGATGTCTCGGACGATGAACCGCGCGGATTCCAGTTGCCGCGCCACCGCCTGGGCGATCTGCCCGTTGACGACGACGACCGAGTCGCCGCCGGTGAACCGGCCCGCGTCGCTGAAGTCCTTGCCGGTGGCGACGCGTTTGCCGGCCAACTCGACCAGCCGGGCGAACACCTGGTCGCCCCCGCCGCCCGCCGGCCGCAGGGTACCGTCGATGTCCCAGTATTCCGACGCGACGAACCGCATCCGGTCGCGTTCGCGGTCGACGATCAGCCGCGTCGCGACGGATTGCACCCGCCCGGCCGACAACTTCGGCCCGATCTTCCGCCACAACACGGGCGAGACCTCATAGCCGTAAAGCCGATCGAGGATTCGCCGGGCCTCCTGGGCCTCAACCAGTTGCTGGTCCACGTCGCGGGGGTTGACCAGCGCCGCCTGGATAGCGCTCTTGGTGATCTCGTCGAACACCATCCGCTTGACGGGCACCGTCGGCTGAAGCACCTGGGTCAGGTGCCAGGCGATGGCCTCGCCCTCGCGGTCCTCGTCCGTTGCCAGGTAGACCATCGAGGCCTTCTTGAGCAGCCCCTTGAGCTTCTTGACCTGGGCCGCCTTCCTGGCCGGCACGATGTACAGCGGCCGGAAGTCGTTGGCCACGTCGACGCCGATCCTGGCCCATTCTTCGTTCTTGACCGCGGCGGGAATCTCGGCCGCGGTGGATGGCAGGTCGCGGATGTGCCCGATCGACGATTCGACGATGAACCCTGGTCCGAGGTACTTCGAGATGGTGCGGGCCTTGGCCGGCGATTCGACGATGACCAGCGCGACACCGCCGGGTTTCCGTCCGGCGGTCGTCTCATGGCTCTTTCCGGCTGCCGTACTGATCTGCTTCACGGTCATCGGTGCTTCGTCTATCTATCGGACTGCCGGCCGGAATTCCGTGCGGCCGTTCCGGCGAGCAGCAGTCGATCCCGCTCGCTGCCGACAATCCTGCTGACCCGCCGGCGTCCGTCGGCTCCATCAGTTATCGGCGTCCGTCGGCCGTCGCTGGAGCGGGAGTATTATAGACAGCGCCCCCCGGAGTCAATCCGTGAGACGCCAGCCGGCGAAAACTCACAGGTCGGGCCGCCAGGCGTTCGGCGCGACCGGCATCGGGCCGGACGCCAGGCGCTCGGGCCTTGCTTTTGCCGATGGGACGGCTATGTTTAGGCCCTTCGTCTTGATAAGAACTGAGTCTGAAGGTTCCGAGGCGTTACTGCCATGATGAAATTCTTCCGTAAGTACACGAAACACCTGCTGGCCGTCTTCATGGTCCTGCTGCTCGTGGTCTGGTTGGGCGGGGAGGCCCTCCGGACGGTGTTTGAGCGTAACCGAGGCGGCGCGGACGAGGTGGTCGCCCGGGCCTTCGACGAGGAGGTCAGGACCCGGGACCTCGCGCAAATCTCCGCGCAGAGCGAGATCGGCAAGGCACTCATCGGAGACTGGTGGAACGCGCCTTGGGTGGGTCTGGTCTACCAAATGGTGGGGGGCAACGAACAGTTGGCGCGGCTGCTCCTGATGCAGTTCCAGGGCCGCGAGGAGGGGCTGAGTCTCGAGGAGTGGTATCTGCTCGATACCGAGGCCCGCCGCAACGGGGTCCACGTTCCCGCCGAGGCAGTGGACGACTATAAGGCGAAAAACCTGCCTGCCGAATACCTCAATACGGTCCGCGAGCGGCACAAACTGTCGATCGCGCAGTTGGATCAGGCGATTCAAGCCTACCTGCGGGTCGAGCAGGCGGCCATGCTGGCCGCCGATTCCGTCGTCGTGTCCGAGGCCGACATCCAGGACTTCATTCGGCAGAGCGGCGAAAAGATCAAAGTCGCGATGGTGCTGGTGGACCCGGCCAAGCTGTCGGACGACACCCATACGCCGACGGACGAGGAACTCCAGGCCCAGTTCGAGCAGTACAAGGATAAGCCGGCCCGCGGGCCGGGCAACTACGGTTACCAGTTGCCCGAGGCGACGCAAGTCGAGTACATCGAGATCAACGCGGACGATCTGGCCCAGTCTCAGACGGTCAGCGAGGACGATGCCTACACGTACTGGACGGCCCACAAGAACGAGTTCACGCGGCCGGTTACTCAGCCGGCTACGTCCACCGCGCCGGCCACCCGGCCGGAGACGCCCAAGGCGTACGACACGTTCTGGGAGGCCAAGGCGAAGGTGAAGGAGAAGCTCGCCCACGACAAGGCGACGAGGGCGGCCACGCGTCTAGCCGAGGAGCTGATCCGGCAATTGGCCAAGCCGTGGGCCAACCAGCCGACGACTCAGCCCGGTCATTTTCGCCAGCCGCCCGCCAGCGAGATGGCCGCGGACGTCTACGACAAGGTGATCGCAGGCCTGGCGGGCAAGTATGGCACCGCGCTGCGGCTTGGCCGGACGGAATTGCTGGACGCCGGCAAGCTGATGGCCGATCCCCGCATCGGGCGGGCCACCGCGTTTGCGGACACGCCGCAGCGGGTCATGTTCAGCCAAGCGGCGTTCATGGTGGCGGGGTTATCGGCCGACCCGGCGGCGGACCCGCGGCACGCCCGCCTGTTCCGCAACGTGTTCGAGACTTGTGGCGAGCCGCTGCGGGACTGGGACGGCAACGTCTACATCTTCCAGAACCTCGCCGTGCGTCCGGCCCAGGCACCCGCGTCGTTCAGCGAGGCGCGGGAGACGCTGGTGGCCGACCTCCGGAGCATCCGCGCCTACGGCGAGGCCGAGCGGATCGCTCGTGACCTCGCCGCCAAGGCCGCCGGGTCGGGCCTCAAGCCCGCCTTCCAGGGGGATGCGGCCCTGGCCGCCAAGCTCGAAAACGCCCTCCTCGAGCCCGAGCCCTTCCCGCGCAAGCAACTGTCCGGCAGCTACTACGGCATGCCCACCTTGAGAGACGCGTCCATTCAATCAGTCGGGCCGGACCGACAACTGTGCGAACTATGCTTCAACCTGGCCGAGCGCACCACGGCCACGCAGCCCTCGCCGGTCGAGGTGTACGAGCAAAAGGCCCGCCATCGCTGGGTGGTGGTCGAGTTCGAGAAGTTGCTGCCGGTGACCCGCGACGAGTACACCGAGCAGCGGGACACGGCCCTGCGGTACCTGCAATCCACCCGGCGGCTGGACTTCGTCCTGAACTGGTTCAACAAGTCGGAAATCATGGCCCGCACGGGATGGCAGGACCTCCACGCGGCACCGGCCAACAACGGCGACAAGAAGTCCGACGAAAAGGCCCCCGCCGCCGCCGAGTTTTGACGGAAGCGTGCCGCAGCCCACCTCCTGGCGGGTGCGGTTCGCGAGGGCGTCCCCTCTATGCTCGGGACCTGTTCATCGATCCGCTCATCCGCGGTATGATAAAGAAGGAGCGCCCGATCCCCAGGCCGGTGACCGGCGGCTGTTGGCTGAAGACCGTGGAGATCGGCTCGGTCTGACTGCCGGACACTGCCCGCGGCCGGAGGCAGCAATGTCCAGAACCCACTATGGCCCCATTTCATGGGAAAGGATGATCCGAGCCGTGGAGAAAGTGCGCGATCGAGTCCGGCGGGCGGCGGCGGCCCTGGACAAGGCGGGCGTGCCGTACGCGGTGGTGGGCGGGAACGCGGTGGCGGCCTGGGTCTCGCGGGTAGATGAGGCGGCGGTGCGAAACACCCAGGACGTCGACATACTCTTGCGCCGGGCTGATCTGGACGCGGCCAAGGCGGCATTGGCACCGGCGGGCTTCATCCACGCCCAGTCGCTCGATGTCGACCTCTTCCTCGACGGCCCGGACGCCCGCCCGCGCGATGCCGTGCACGTGGTCTTCGCCGGCGAGAAAGTCCGGCCGCACTACGTCGCTCCCACCCCGGACGTGTCGGAATCCGAGCGACCGGGTGAGTTCCGCGTCCTGGGCCTCGAGGCATTGGTCCGCATGAAGCTGACCTCCTTTCGCCGTAAAGACCAGATGCACATTTTGGACTTCATCGACGTCGGCCTCGTGGATGCAAGCTGGTGCGATCGGCTTCCACCCGCGCTCGCCTCTCGGCTTCAGGAGTTGCTCGCGAACCCCGAAGGATGACGAAGCTGTTCACTGAGGGGGCGGCGATGGCACGAATCCTGGGCATCATGGGCAGTCCACGGAGGAACGGGAATACGCACGCGCTCGAGCAATCGCTCGCCTGCCTCGAGATGCGGCTGGTCGGTCAGGTCCTGGTGCCGGGGGTGGCGGAACGCGGCGCGGTGCTCGG
>JACQVT010000426.1 GCA_016209665.1 Planctomycetota bacterium
CGGCCATCAGCACCTGGATCATCACCTGGGGGGGCGGGCGGTCGAGTTCGTTGACCATGGTGACGATCTGCGATTCCAACCGGGGGCTGTAGCTGATGAGCAGCGTGTTGGAGGATTCGCCGCCGCTCTCGATGGTGACCTCCCGTTGGAGCTGGCGGGCGGCGGCGGCGCCTTCCTCGGCCTTGCTGATCAACTGGCTCTCGCTCTGGAAGAAGCTGGTCAGGGTGGTGGCCACGTCGTCGGACTTGGCGTACTGCAAGGGCACCACGCGAACGGTGCGTTCCTCGATGTCCTGGTCGTCGAGCCGGTAGACGAGGCTCTCGACGATCCGGAGCTGGGCGGGGGTGCCGGCGGCCACGAGGGTGTTGGTCCGCCGGTCGACGGCGAAGAGGACTTCCAGCTCGCCGCCGCCTGCGGCGCCGCCGCTCTCCCCGCCGGTCAGCACGAGCTGGCGGCCCTCGCCCTGCTGGCCGCCCTGGGGCTTGAACAGGTCTTGCAGAAGCTTGCGCATCTCCTCGGCGTCGGCTCGACGCAGCTCGAAGGCCTGGACCTTGGCCGTCCGCGGCTCGATGCTGTCGAGCATGTGGACCAGCATCTCCATCATGTCGATGTTGTCGGCCGGGGCCATCACCAGCAGCGAGTTGGTGTACTTGTCGGGCTTGACGGTCACGTCCTGATGGACCAGTGTCTTGAGCAAATGCTCGCCCGAGGCGGGGTCGAGGACGGGCAGGCCGGTCTCCGGGTTGACCGGCGTGAACTTGATGATCATCTGCTTGAGGTCCTGGCCCTCGCCGGTGCCGGCGGCCTTGAAGAACTCGTCGAGCAGGTTGGACAGGTCCTCGGCCTGGGCATTGACGAGCTTGAAGACCCGCAGGCCGTAGGCCTGCTTGGGGCCGGTGGTGTCCAGGCGGCGCACAATGTCGCGCACGGTCGCCATCAGGTCGGGGGCCGCGAACACCACCAGGGCATTGGTCCGCACGTCGGCCGTCACGGAGAAGGGAACTTGGCTCTGGCCCGTCTGCTGGGGCAGGGCCTTGACCAAGTCCTGCAGGGTCTGGACCACCTGGTCGGCCTTGGCCCGCTCGAGGGTGATGATCTCCATCTGCTGGGCCCACTGCGTGGGCACGTCCAGCCGCTCGACCAGGCGCGCGACCTCCTGGTGCATGTCGCGGGATGCACTGATGACCAAGCTGCTGGACGGCTCGTCGGGGATGATGATGATGGGGGTCTTCTTCTGGGCCTCGGTCGAGGGCACCTGCTTTTCGAACAGCGTCGTCAGCACGCCCTCGAGGCGGCTCGCCGAGGCCTGCTGGAGCTTGTAGACCTTGGTCTCATACGCCATGCGGTCGAGGGGCTGATCGAGGCCGGGGATGATCTCCTCGGCCCGCTTCATGGCCAGCCGCGAGCCCGCCAGGATCAGGGCGTTGATGCGGCTGTTGGCGATGACGGTCAACTGGAACTGGTCGCCCTGGTCGCCGAGGGCCTTTCGGATGCCTTCCATCAGGTCTTCCAGGGTGGCCGCCACCTGCACCGGGTCGGCGTGCTTCAACTGCACGACCTGGGTGTCGGCCTGGAAGATCGGCACGTCCACCCGGTCGATGTCCTTGAGCACGGACTCGACGACGCTGAGGTTCTCGGGGCTGGCGCTGACGATCAGGGCGCTGCTGCGGATGTCGGGGATGATCGTGACCTTCTTCTGGGCCTCGGGCACCTGCTTGTCGAGGTTGGTGATAAAGAGCCCCTTCTGGAACAGGTCGTCCAGCATCTTGGCGGCCTGGGTTACGTCGGTGTTCTTGACGAAGAACGTCCGCAGCGTGCCTTCGACCATTGGCGGCACGTCGAGCATCGAGATCAGCCGCACAACCTCGTCGTAGGCCGACTTCGTGGACACCACCAGCAGCATGTTGGTGATGGGATCGGCGGTGAGGAACACCTTGTCCGACGGCGAAACCTTCTGTCCCTCGGTCACAGTGTGGCCCAACCGCTCCTCGAAGATCTTGTTGATGATGTCCGCGAGCTTGCCGGCGTCGTTGTACTTGAGGATGACCTGGCGGATGTCCTGCATGGGCGACAGCGGCAACTGCTGCAACTGCTGGACGAGCCGGGCGATGGCCTCGAAGTCCTCGTTGTTGGCGGCGATGACCAGGGCGTTGCTGCGGGCGTCGGCGACGACCTTGGGTTTGTCCTCGGGCAGCTTGGCCTGCTGGCGCTGCTGGGCC
>JACQVT010000416.1 GCA_016209665.1 Planctomycetota bacterium
GCCTCCCCTCCCGCCGTTCCGCCCTCCAATCCGATGGACCGAAACGGTGCCCTCCCTCCATAGCATACCAAGCCGCCGTCCCCGCCGGCAACGAAAATCGGCGGCCCCCTGGGAGGTCCGTGGCGGAACAGGTGGACTGCATTCCTTCCAAGGGACAGCGTCAAGTAACCCAGTCGAGTCGCCGTGGCGACTTGTTGACGCCTCCACCCGGCGGGGGGCGAGGGAACGGCAACAAGTTGCCTTGGTCCTGAAGAACCCGCGCCTGAACTGTCTGAACCCGCCCCGGAGCGGAATACGATTAGCCCACGGGCTGGACGGGTACTTCCCGAGACAACAGGTCGACAATGCTCCTCGGCGTATTGACAACGTGAATGCATTCGCAGTGCTGCGGCCGGACGCGGCGGATGACCTCGACGAGGGGCAGCCAGAACTCGCCCACCACGAAGATGGGCCGGGGTTCGATCAGCCCCTTACAGACGTACTCCCAGACGAGGCCGAACTCGCTCAGGGTGCCCGTGCCCCCCTCGAGGATGACGTAGGCGGCGGACATGGTCATCATCTGCTGGATCCGGCTCAGGACATCGGCGTGGTGGATCTCCCGGTCGATGCATGGGTTGGCCTTGAGCACCTTGCCCCGGTAGTTGCTGAAGACGGCACAGGTGACGCCGATGGTGTGGCCGCCGGCGTCCCTGGCCCCCATGGCGCTGGCGTGCATGATGCCGTCGTACCCGCCGTTGGCGACCACGTAGCCGGCCCGGGCCAGGGCGTGGCCGATGGCGTAGGCCTGCTCCCACAGCGGCTCGCCGGGCCGGGGCGAGTAGCTCCCGAACAGGCATACGATCGGTCGGCCATTGGTGGATTCGCCGCTCATGGGAGGCGGGATTGTACGCCAAGAAAGCTCCCGAACGAAACGCCCCGCCGCCGATATCAATGGCAGCGGTCCTGGGCGAGACAAGCACGCCGCCTCGGGTTACAATTCCGCTCGTAGGATCCGGCCTCGGCTTGCCGAGCCGCCGGCCGCGGATCCTGGTACCACGCTATAGTCACGGAGGACTGTTCGGTGCTCTCCACGCGATCGCTCCTGTCCATCGGTCTGGCCGCCATCCTCGTCACCTGCACGGGCTGCCCGCCCAAGCCGCCGCCGCCCCCCATTGTGGAGCAGCCGACAGACTACAACTGGGCCCCCCCGGAAGGGGAAATGGCCCTGTTCAAGCTGACCGACCCCAGCCAGTTCCCTGATTTCAGCCAGGGTTACGATCATAAGAGCGGCCTGGAGCAGGCGGCGATGTACAGCCTGGACTACCTGAGCAAGCCGTCCAGCGAGCTGTTCTTCCCCTACCTGGACGTGACGCACGAACGGGCGGTCAACAGCCTCAAGGCGTTTCGCGACGTGCTGAAGTCAGCCACCTCGCCCCAGGACCTCGACGCCAGAATCAAGGAACGGTTCGACATCTACATGTCCCGGGGGGCCGAGGACAAGCGGATCGTGCTGTTCACCGGCTACTACCGGCCGATCTTTGATGCCCGCTTGCAGCCCGACGGCGAGTTCCGTTACCCGCTCCACAAACGGCCGTCGGAACTGGTCTACAACCCGGCCACCAGCGGTTACCAGCGGCAGGACGGCAGCCCCTACCACACGCGTGGGGAGATCGCCCAGGGCGCTCTGAACGGCAAGAACCTCGAGCTGTGCTACCTGCGGGATCCGTTCGAGGCCTACATCGTCACCGTGCAGGGCTCGGGCAAGCTGCGGCTGGCCGACGGCTCGTTCTTCGAGATCGGCTACGCGGGCGACAACGGGCTCGACTACGAATCGGTGGGCCAGGAACTCGTCAGGAGGAACCTGATCCGGCCGGAGGATCTGTCGCTCCAGGGGCTGATCGCCTTCTTCCAGCGGCACCCCGAGCACCTGGATCTGCTGAACCTCAACAAGCGATACATTTTCTTCACGCCGCGGACGGGCGGGCCTTGGGGCTCGCTCAACGTGCCGGTGACGCCCTACTACTCGATCGCCACCGACAAGACGATCTATCCGCGGGCCTGCGTGGCCTTCATGCAGACCAAGCTGCCCGCCCACGACGGCAGCGGCGCCATCCGCGATTATGCCTACTCGGGCTTCGCCCTCGACCAGGACCGGGGCAACGCCATCCGGGCCGCCGGGCGGTGCGACGTGTTCCTCGGCACCGGACCCGAGGTGGGCCAGCTCGCCGGGCGGACCTACGCCGAAGGCAAGCTCTATTACATCTTCGTCAAGGAACCCGCCCGGCAAGACCGGAGTCCACAATGAGCCACGCCGGCCACCCGTCGGGACATCTCGCGGGCGACCGGCGTGTCTCGCGGCACAAACTGCACAAACGACCTGCACACCACCGGAAACCGGACGAGGGGGACTCACGTCCCCGCTTGGGGTTCTCGGTTCCGCGTCAGGCGGACGCGGCCTGAACGGTTTCTCCCTGGTGTCGGCCGGCGGCCACCCAGGCCCGCATCGCATTGGCGGTCTGGGGCCACCGGTTTGACAGGCGCCGTCGAACAAATGCCGTATAAAGGTCATCCACGGCCTGGATCAGGTCGCGGACCTTGTCCATGCGGTCCTCGAACACCACCCGCGGGTTGCTCGCGTCGTCGGGCGGCGGTAACTGCACGCCGTTGTAGTGCATCACGTCGCCGCGGACGGCCAGGCTGAACGTCTCCCCTGCGGCGGCGACTTGCAGCCCGGCCCGGACCGGCCGCTTGCCCCCCGCCAGGGCCACCGCCGATTCCGGCAGGCGCGTCGGATCGTCGGCCGTGACCGCCACCTTGCCCGTGATGCCGAACGCGCACTCCAGTTGCACCGTCTTCTCGAACAGCACCGTGACCGACTCGCCCAGGTGCGTGGTAATCTGCGGCGACTCGACCTGGGATGCGAACCACAGCCAGGTAAGCCACTCCGTGCCGAGGAAATCCTTGCCGCGACCCTCGCCCGGGAAGTCGGCGTCGGTGGCTGCGCCTTCCGGCGGCTGCACGAAGAACGCCGGTTTACAGTCGTCGAACGCCCGGGCTTCGCCCGCCGTGGCCGCCCACCGCGCCGCCAGTTCGCCCGACGACACCGGCACGAGCAGCCGGTCGAACGTCAGCCGGAACAGCGTCATGAACGGCTCGGCCACCGCCGGCCCAGTGGCCGCCAGGTACACCTCGCTGCGCCGGAGGTCCCAGAACACCGGCACCTGCTTCATCCGGCGAAACGCCCCTGATTTGGCCTCGGCATCGGCCCGCGACAATGCCTGCTCGCGGGCCTCGCGCCGCTCCGCCTTGGACAGGAACTCGCGGCCCGACGCCTCGAGCATCGCCTGCTCGTTCTGCCGCTGGTAGCCGCGAACCAGGTCGGTGGGCGGCTTGTTGGTGTCGATCCGCATCGCGAACGACAGGCCGTCGGCGATCGCGTTCTTGGCGAAGCTGAACTCGACATCGAGGATGTGGTCACCGGTGGTCCAGCCCACGGCGGTGCGGCTCGCCAACTCCATGTGGTCGCGGCCCATCGCCCGGGCCGACAACTGCTCCAGCAGGTCTTCCGTGACCCGCTGTAGCGACTCGCCCTGGACGATGAACCGCTTGAACGTGATCGAACCGCCGGCAAAGCCCATACCGCGCCGTCTCCACCACCACTCGCAGGAGCGCCGGTCTTTCCGTCGACCGGCCGCCCGTTGACGCCGATGGTAAGTGCTCGCCGGTCAGCGTCAATGGTCAAGACGGCATGAAAAAACTGCGCGACTGTGAGTTATCGCGCACTCACATGTGAGCAAATCTGTGAGTTGTTTTTCCGGTGCGGGTCGATCCAACGGGCGCGGTCCAGGGGGCAGGTTTGCATTACCCGGAGACGTGAATAGACTGAAAAACATGGGTAGCAACGTGATCCGCGGCGGACTCATCCAGGCGACGCTGTGCGAGCCGGCGACCTCGCCGATCGAGAGGATCAAGCGGGCGATGATCGACAAGCACGTCGCACTCATCGCCCGGGCGGCGGAGGAGGGCGTACAGGCGCTGTGCCTGCAAGAACTGTTCTACGGCCCCTACTTCCCGGCCGAACAGGACGTCAAGTGGGCCGCCCTGGCCGAGCGCATCCCCGAGGGGCCGACCACCAAGCTGATGTGCGACCTGGCCCGCCGCCACCGGATGGTGATGGTGGTGCCGATGTTCGAGGAGGAAACCACGGGGGTGTATTACAACACGGCCGCGGTCATCGACGCCGACGGCACCTACCTGGGCAAGTACCGCAAGAGTCACCTGCCACACTGCGAGCCCGGGTTCTGGGAGAAGTTCTACTTCCGCCCCGGCAACCTCGGCTACCCGGTGTTCGACACGCGAGTGGGCAAGGTAGGCGTGTACTTCTGCTACGATCGACACTTCCCCGAGGGTGCCCGCTGCCTGGGCC
>JACQVT010000417.1 GCA_016209665.1 Planctomycetota bacterium
CTCGCGGGTTGACGAAGTCGGCCTGGCTGACGCCGATCAGGATGTCGGCGAACCCGTCGCCATCCACGTCGCCGGCGGCGCCGACCCAGTCGATGGTGGCCTCATCGGCGGTGCCGGCGGCGTAGGGGCTGACGAAGACGATGCCCGGCAGCGCGGCGGTGCCCACGTCGCCGAGGGAGAAGAATCCGCCGCTGAGGTGCGGGCCTCCGAAGACGAGGTAGGCGACGCCGCGGCGGGTCTGCTGGCCGACCGTCCGCGTCTCGTCCGGGGCGCAGATGAGCAGGTCGTCGAACCCGTCGTGGTTGAAATCGCCGGCGTCGGCGATGATGGTGCCGGCGTGGCCGCCCGGCTGCGGCCCGTAGAAGACGGCCCCCGGCAACTGGCTGGTGCCGACCTGGGTGACGCTGAAGACATTCTCACCGGTGAGCCGCCGACCGCCGAAGACGATCCCGATTTGGCCGCAATCCACGCCGCCGGGGCCGTCGGCCATCCGGGAGGCGAATGCTACGTCCTGGAAGCCGTCGTTGTTCACGTCGCCGAGCATCGTCTGGGTTTCGCCGAACCGGTCGCCGGTGACGGTACCGCGGATCTCGATGCGGGGCACGAACTCGGTGCCAAGGAGAACCCCGTCTCCGAAGTCCAGTCGGCCGAAGATGATGTAGACAATGCCGGCTTCCATGGCCGTGCCGTTATTGGCCCCCGGCGCTCCGCAGAGGATGTCCTGGTGACCATCGCGGTTGAAGTCCCCCGCCCGGTTCGCGTACCCGAATTCGTCTCCAGGGTTCGCGCCGTAGATTGCACGGTCGTCGGGCACCATATCCGATCGGAAACAATCGCCGACCTTGCGTAAATCGGGGATGGACTGCACCGGCTGGGTACAGAACGTCGCGAGATCCTGGCCCCAGATCAACAGAACTGCTCCCTGGTCCGCGAACGCCCCGGGCAGGGACAACAGGAACTCGGGACTCCCGTCTTTTTGGGGGATCGTCCCGCCATCACCGAGGTCCGGCATCGAGCCGAGCGCCGCACCGAAGGACTGAGTGGGGTCGGAGAACTCGCCGGTGTAGTAGCCGCCACGCAGTCGGGCTCCGATAGGGGCGGTGGCCCCTGGAACAATCGTGCGTTCCTCGAGGATGAGGGACCCCGGATCACGTTGGCCGGCGAGGGTAATATCGATCACGGTGTCTTCCAGCGGGTTCTGGCTGGTCACGTAAATCATGTAGCCTTGATTGATGGGCGTGATCTGGAAGAGGTCATTGTCGTTGGAACAGAAGTACTGGAAACCTCCGATCGTGACGATGCCCTCCTTGACGTCGAACGCCCCGATATCATCGTTGCCGGGGTCGGCCGTCGAAAACTGATTCGGGAAGCCGTCGAAGTAGCACACGCCATCTTCGTCGCAGGGGTCGTCATCGTAGTAATCGTACATCTGTTCAACATAGGGTAGCCCAAAGAGTATCTCCGGTCTGCCATCTCCGGTCAGGTCTTCGATGTAAGAGACAGCGACGATGCCTTCTGTCACCGGAGTCTCACTGAAGTCAGCGGCCACAGCGTACTGATCGCCACCTTCCAGGATGAAGCTGCCAACCTTTGTCCGGCCAGAGGCGAAGCCACAACCGCGGTACTCGGCGCCGAAGCTGTTGAGGAAGATGTCGCTGCCGAAGCGCAGGCCGGGCTCCCCGTAAACCAGATAGGCCGAGCCGACGTTCCCCCGCTCGTAGGGCCGCCCGAAACGGGCGACGACGATGAAATCGTCGGCTCCGTCCCCATCGAAGTCCTGCAGCGTGGTACCGGTGAAACCGGCTCGGGCGCCGACGTCGAAGCCGATGAACCGGGCCCCGGTGGTCTGGCGGCCGACGCGGGCGAGGTCCACGGTTCCGGACGCGAACGAGGTCAGGCTGAGGGTGCCTCGGGCATAGGCGCTGATGGGGGGATTGGTGTGGTCCCACATGGTGGCCCGGACGCGGTAGGGCTCGCCATCGGCGCGCTTGGGGATGCGGGTGGCGTCGACGGTGAGGGTGAAGGTCGTGCCGGCCAGCGGGTTGAGGCACTTGTCGTCCTTGGCGCAGCCCACGACGACGCCGCCGGTGACGGCCTGGGGTAGCGTGCCGGTGCAGAGGTCGCTGATCATCTGGGCCGTCGTTGCGCTGGTGAGGTCGAGGCCGGCGAACAGGTCGTTGAGCGGATTGTCGTCGTTGTCGAGGAAGAGGATAACGTCGGCGATGACGCCGCCCTGACCGTCGTCGCGGTCGTTGCCGCAGTAGGTGATGTCGACGGTGCTGCCGTCGGCGACGCTCAGCGTGAGCGTGGGCTGTGTGACGACGATCGTGGGTGAGACGTTGCCCGGCGTGACGCCCGGTTCGAAGAGATTCAGCATGCCCGTGGCCGAGACGATCAGCTCCGGATTGATGCCGTCGCTGATGCGGGCGATGATCTGGTAGCTGCCGGTGGTCAGGCCGAAGGCGCCGGTCGCAATGGTGTAGGCGTTGGTGGGATCGTCCTCGCTGATGCCGGTGACCAGGGGGATTTCGTTTCCGTTGTTGGGGGTCGCGTCGGGGTCGAGCAGCAGTGTGATACGGGCGTCGTTGTCGGGGTCGCTGTCGACCCAGGTGACGAGCACGTTGTCGCCGATCTCGGCCTGGACGTCGCCGAGAGGGGCGGTGAACCGCAAAGTGGGGGCCACGTTTCCGCCGACACCGCCGGTGGTGGTCCCGCCGAGGCTGCCGGTGGTCGGGATGATGCTTGTGGTGTTGAAGCACCCCTGACCGATCAGCAACGGCACGGAGGCGATCAGGCCGGATAGGGCCAGGACGACAAGGCGACGGGTGCCGGGATGTCCACGCATAGGGTTGTCCTTATCCTAACGGCTGGTCACCGCGAGTGTTAAGGCTGGATGAGTCTCCTCGCTGCGCTCGTCGCGGGCCCGAGGTTGGCCCCGCCCGCGGGGCATTGAGGCCAGCCATCCCGGGAGCGCGGATTCGGGTCGGAGCCTGATGGCACGCCCTGCCTTGCCTCCCGCCGAGTGCGCCATTCTAAAGTGGTCCCAGAAGTCCGGTCAAGGCCGGGTCGGGGGGCGCCCCGGCGGGTCTCGCCAAAGGCGGACAGAGTCCCCCGGCTTTGCTTGTGCCTGGGGTGGAGAAGAAGCAAGGCGGGCGCGGATGCCCGCCCCCCAACGGGCGGCCGTGCCCGACGCAAACCACCGGTGACCTTCTCAGCGGGTTAGCCGGGCAGCCTCGGCCAGACGCTGGAGTTCGTGCATGGCGGCGACCGGATCGGGCTGGCCGAAGATGGCTGATCCCGCCACGAAGGTGTCGGCCCCGGCAGCCGCACAACGGCCGATCGTGGCCGGACCGATGCCGCCGTCGATTTCCAGCCGCTGGTCGGGCCGAAGCATGGGCCGCAGCTCCGCCAGCTTAGCCAGGGCGTCCTCGGTGAACTTCTGCCCGCCGAAGCCCGGCCAGACGCTCATGACCAGCACCAGGTCCACCGCGGCCACGACCCCGGCGACCGCCGAGACCCGCGTGCCGGGGTTCAGGCTGACGCCCACTCGGGCTCCGACGGCCCGGACGTGGTCGATAACTCGCATCGGCTGGTCCGTCACCTCGATGTGGAACGTCAGCAGATCGGCCCCGGCCTTGACGAACGGCTCGGCGTACTTCAGCGGGTCGGTGATCATCAGGTGGGTGTCGAAAAACAGCTTGGAGGCCGGTCGCAGCTTCTCGACCACCGGCACCCCGAAGCTGATGTTGGGCACGAAGTGGCCGTCCATCACGTCCAGGTGCAGGACCTCCGCCCCGGCGGCCTCCACCTTCGCCACGTCGTCGGCGAGCCGGGCGAAGTCCGCCGACAGCAGCGACGGCGCCATGCGCATGCGGGGCTGAGCGAGTAGGAAATCGCGGTGTATGCCCATCAGTCCCTTTCGTTTGGCACAGGACAGTCGTCTCGTATGGCCGCCTGCCGGCAATCGTCGTAGAACGTCGCGAATGACGGGTGCTCGAGCCATGCCTTCATCGTGGAACGTGATGCTCTTCGCACGAACGCCGCCACGGCTCCTCGGAAGTCGCGATCATCCCCCGCGATACGCTCAAGGCGGGACTTTACAAACCTGGTGAAGTCCTGCCTCTCATTAGGCACGTCCGTGGGTAAGCAATCCAGATATTCGCACAGGTAGCCCCTGTCTAACCCCATCCAGTGCTCGACGTCTCGATCACAGACACCACACACCAAGAGGCCTTCGGCTTCCGCTGGGTAGCGCCGGATCTCTGTGTTAATGACGGTCTTGGTACTGTGGGTATCGCCGTCCGTAAGGCGAATGAGCAGATCGCCCCCGGCAGCCTGGAACTCCCGCCAAATCAGGTCTGCGTCCTTCCGCCTCGTGTAGGTTCCTCGCTGCCGCAGGACTGGCCGGTCAGTATAATCAAGAAGCTCGGCGTCACAACCGAGTCGATCTCTAAGGCCTTCCAGGAACCCGATGTCGTTTGGGCCTTGACCAACCAAAATGATCTTGCGGATCACTCGAACAAGTCCTTGTAGTACAGTTCCCCGAGAGAGAAATCGTCCCGATAAGCGGCTATCCGGTCTCGAAAGAGCGTGAGAGGTTTTGCCGTTGTGACCCCGCCTTCTTTCTTGAGCTTGGTAACGCTCTCTAGATCACGGTCAAACAGGTCTACGAAGTAAGGGCTGTGGGAAGTGAATATGAATTGGGCTTGAGGAGCGACGGCGGCAAGATCTTCCCATATTGCCCTGAGTTCGCCCCGGTACAAGCTGTTCTCCGGCTCTTCAACCATGATGAAGGGTGGAGGCCAGCCTGGAAGCGCTTCGGTGGTCAGTTCGGCCATGATGAAGAGCAAGGCTAGAGCAAGAATGGACAGTGTCCCATCGGACATGCTGTCCCAACTGGCCTGAGTCTTGTCTTTTAGTATTACATATGGTATCGGTCTGCCATCAGGGCTTGGCCAGAAGTTGATTGAATCCAGGTCAGGTTCAATTCTCTCCACATACTTCACTAGTCGCCGATAACTGGGCTCGTTTTCGTTTTTTAGCCGGTGGAGTACGAAAGGCAAGTTCTGGCCGTGTTTATACAGGCCCCCGTGGCCACCCGGTGAGTAGGGTTGGTCGCTACGAGTCCAGTCATAGCGAATCAGAGCCGGCGATAGGGAGTACCAGGCGAAGCTCGAGAGAAAGCGCTTAAACAGGATGATCCTTGGATCAGCCTCGTGTTCTTGGAGCTTCGAGAGCATGCTTCCCGCCTCAGGGGCGTTGACAAACGTCACCGGAGGTGCCCACGGGCTACCGCCCTCACGCAACCTTGGATGCGCCAGGGTTTCTGCAGAATGCCCGTCCGATCTCAATAGATCTGCGGGGCTTTCCCCTGGAGTCACCACTTTCAGGCTCTCGTGGACCGTACGTGGGCCGACGGCGCTCGAGACCCGAGTTGTGCGAGGATCGGGCATTTCGACGTGAACGGAGTACTCGAGGGTGATCTTTCCTTCTTCCCAGGGCAACTCGCACGCACAATCGAATTCCGCGACCCGAGGCTTGTAGCCGCGGTGCAGGAAGCCCATGAGTCCGCCGGGCAGTGGAATCTTATCATAATCCAGAAAGGAACTCTGGCCCAGGAAAGACAGGGCTTGGCACAGATTGCTCTTTCCCGAGTTGTTACGTCCGACGAGCAAGTGTCGGCGCGTGAACTGAATCTCGAAGTTGAGGAAGCTCTTGAAATTGTGGACTCGGAAGCTCTTCAACATGGGCAGTCTCCCACACCAGACCAGCGTTCCATCATAGGGAGTCGGCCCTCTGCCGTCGAGCGAGGGCGGGGACCACGAACTCAGGTTTGGCGCCCGCAGACCGAATGCCGGCGAATCACTTGTTGTCCAGCACCTCGACGGCCTTGAAGGGTTTGCCCTCCATGAATTCGAGGCTGGCGCCGCCGCCGGTGCTGACGTGGCTGACCTTTTCGCTGAGGCCGGCCTTCTCGATGGCCGAGGCGCTGTCGCCGCCGCCGATGACGGTGATGGCGCCCTTGGCGGTGGCGTCGACGAGGGCCTGGGCGATTTCGTTGGTGCCCTTGTCAAAGGGCGGTACCTCGAACACGCCCATCGGACCGTTCCAGGCGATGGTCCTGGCGGCGGCGATGATCTTCTTGTATTCGGCGGTGGTCTTGGGCCCGATGTCGAAGCCCTGCACGCCGTCGGGGATGTCGCCCTCGATCACCTGGGTCGCCGCCCCGGCCTTGAGTTCCTTGGCTGCCACGACATCCGCCGGCAGCTTGAGCTTGGCCCCGCCGAGCTGGAGCAGCCGCTTGGCCTCTTCGACCTTGTCGGGCTCGACGAGGCTGCCGCCGGTTTTGCGGCCCTGGGCGAGCATGAAAGTATAGTTCATGGCCCCGCCGATGAGCACGGTGTCGCACTTGCCGAGCAGGGCCTCGATGACCCCGATCTTGTCGGAGACCTTTTTGCCGCCCAGGATGGCGACGAACGGCCGCTTGGGCGAGTTCAGGGCGTCGCCGAGGTATTGCAGCTCCTTTTCGACCAGGAAGCCGACGACGCGGGGCTTGCCCGTCATCTGCTGCGGGACGGTCAGCATACTGGCGTTGTCGCGGTGGCAGGTGCCGAAGGCGTCGTTGACGTACACGTCGCCGAACGCGGCGAGTTGCCCGGCGAAGGCTTCCTTCTTGGCCTTGAGGGCCGGGTCTTCTTTGGCCTTCTTGTCCTTGATCTGCTCGGCTTCGTAGAAGCGGACGTTTTCGAGCATCAGCACCTCGCCGTCCTTGAGGGCGGCAACGGCTTTCTCGGCCTCGGGGCCGACGGCCTCGGGCGAGAACCGGACCGGCTTGCCGAGCAACTGGGCCAGCCGATCGGCCGCCGGCTTGATGGTATACGGCGCGTCGGTGGCGCGGTCCTTGCCCTCCGGGCGGCCCAGGTGGCTCATCAGGATGAGCCGGCCGCCGTTCTTGATCACGTGCTGGATGCTCGGCAGGGCCTTCGCGATGCGGTTGTCGTCCGTGATGTTGCCCTTGTCGTCCTGCGGGACGTTGAAGTCCACCCGCATGAGCACCCGCTTGCCCCGCACGTCCACGTCTGCGATCGTTTTCTTGGCCATCTGGTGTCGCCCCTGTGATGTCCGCGGGCCGGATGCCCGTGGTGTCCGGTGGTGAATCCTGCTCCACGGTCGGCCGTGAAGCCGCTGTCAGACTTCTGTACCCGATGGGGTGGGTTTCGTCAATGGCGGCAATGGTTTTGACCACGCCGGTCGGGTAGAATGGGGCCGGTGGCGCCGAGTATCCGCCCGAGGTGACCGGCATGGGTACGTGCCACACATCCTGCAGAATCGAAAACACGGTTGATCGGACTCGGGCTGCCCGCATCCCCAAGCTGCTGGTCGATACCGGCAGTGAGTACACCTGGGTCCCCGAAAAGATGCTGGAACACATCGGCATCGACCGCGAGAAGAAAGACGTGGCTTTCGTGATCGCCAACGGTCAGCAGGTCACGCGGAGCATCGGGTTCGCCATCATTCGGGTCGCCGGTTATTTCACTATCGACGAAGTGGTCTTCGCGGAGCGAGGCGATCTTCTGCTGCTGGGCGCCCGAACGCTGGAGGGGATGAATCTCACCGTCGGTCGTCGTCCAAGAAGCCCACTCACGACCGGCCCACCCCCGGCTGTCGCCGCGGAGGCGGTACGATGCAACGAAGCTGCTGGGAGAATTACGCGCCGGACGCCTCACGCCGGATCGTTTCCAGCAAGTTTCGCGTCCCATGCCGGTCGCACCAATGATGGAGATACGTCTCGTCGAGCCTGTCGGCCTGGACGGACAAGACATGACGCACGTCCTCCAGATCCTTGCGGCGTCGCCATCTCAGCTTGCCGATGATGACATCTTCAGGAGTCGGCACCCAGGCGAGCCGCCCTTCAAAGATGCCTTGCGTGCGACGTCCGAATCTCTCCTGGTCGTATGGCTCATCGCTGAGCAGGAACAGCTCGACCTTGAGTTCATGATCGTGAGAAAGTAGCACGTATCGGAGGGTCATCGTCACCGTCTCGAACGAACCCTGCGGATCGAGGGTGAAGAGGGAGGTCAGGTGAGAGGCGATTCGACTGATGCCGGTGGCATCGACCTGGACCACGAAGTCCGCGTCCTGGGTAGCGCGCACGATGCCATAAAGATTGCTCGCGAGCGATCCCGTCAGCATGTACGGAACTTGGAGTGTGTTCAGCGCTTCGATGACTGAAGCGACTTTCTCCGAGCTGGTCAAGGCTCGTTCTCCAACCGGCGGGCCAGTTCGAGTCTTTCCAGAAGAATGCGGTGGACTGTCTGATCGTCCGCTTCCGGATGCTCAAGACGAATTCCCGCGACCATCAAGGCCCGCACACGATCGAAGAGTTCCAGTCCGAGAGCCAGCTTCCGCTCGGGCGGGATCTGGCGGGCCTGGATGACCTCCTCCTGATAAAGGTCATCCGCGGACAACTGTGGAACTGGCATGACGGAACCTCCGTTCCCTGATTATACGACATTGCCCTGGTGGCAAAAAGAAAAGCCCAGGGCAGGCTCGCCCTGGGCTTTCAAGCGGATCGTATCTTCGAGGGCCCTTACAGCAGCCCGTCCTGCTTGCCCATGTACTTGATCAGGTCGATGACGCGGGCGGAGTAGCCCATCTCGTTGTCGTACCAACTGATCAGCTTGAAGAAGCGGCTGTTGAGTTCGATGCCGGCGGTGGCGTCGTAGATGCTGGAGAGCGTGCAGCCGATGAAATCGCTGCTGACCACCGGCTCCTCGGTGTAGCCCAGGATGCCCTTCATCGTGGTTTCGGAGGCCTTCTTCATGGCCTCATTGATGGCGTCCATGCTGGCTTCCTTGACGGTGCGAACGGTGAGGTCGACGGCCGACACATCGGCGGTCGGGATGCGGAAGGCCATGCCGGTCAGCTTGCCCTTGACCTCGGGGATGCACAGGGCCACGGCCTTGGCGGCCCCGGTGCTGGCCGGGATCGCGTTCTGCGACGCCCCGCGCCCGCCCCGGAGGTCCTTCTTGCTCGGGCCGTCGACCGTCGGCTGGGTGGCGGTCATGGCGTGGATGGTGGTCATCAGGCCCTCCTCGATGCCGAAGTTGTCGAGGACGACCTTGGTGATCGGGGCGAGACAGTTGGTCGTGCAGCTCGCGTTGCTGACGATGGTGTCTTCCTTCTTGAACGTCTTCTCGTTGACGCCCATCACGAAGGTCGGGATGTCCTTGTCCTTGGCGGGGGCCGAGATCACCACGCGCTTGGCCCCGGCGGCCAGATGCTTGCTCGACCCCTCGCGGGTGGTGAACAGGCCGGTGGACTCGACGACGTAGTCGACCTTGAGGTCCTTCCACGGCAGCGTGGCCGGGTCCTTGATTTCGCAGCACGGCACCTTCTTGCCGCCATAGATGATCACGTTGCCCTCGTGCGAAACGTCGACCTTCGCCCGGCCGTGCGTCGAATCGTACTTCAGCAGGTAGGCCAGGTTCTCGGCGGGCACGAGGTCGTTGATGCCCACGAACTCGATCTGGGGGTCCTGCATGGCCGAGCGGAACACCAGCCGGCCGATGCGACCGAAACCGTTAATGCCAACGCGAATCGCCATTGCAGTAGCTCCTGATGCTGGATTGATCTACCCCACCCCCGGACGGCGAGGGCGCACCATCCCTCGCAAGGGGCGTCAACCCAACAAGATAGAGCCGGCGCCCGCCGCGGTCAAGCTGTTCGGGCGAGCCTCAAGCAACAGACGCACCGAAGCGCGAGCTGCCGATGGCGTCCTCTCGTCGTAAAATGATACGGCGAGGGAGTTTGCACACGGGGTGAGGCCGTTTGGTTCAGGCACCGGAGGGGCATCTCAGTCTGGCTGCCAGGAGCCTTTAGGAGTATACTGGTTGACGATGAGGTTGTATCTCGACGTTTGTTGCCTGAACCGACCCTTCGACGACCAGTCGCAGGAACGCATACGTATCGAGAGTGAGGCCGTGGAGTTCATCCTTGAATCGTTCGAGCGAGGTGTCCACCATTGGGTATCGAGTACAGCCGTTGAGGAAGAAGTGAGCAGGAATCCCGATATCGACCAACGGGTAAGGGTGGAGGCCCTGCTCAAGCTGGCCGATGAGCGATTGCTGTTGGGTGATTCCGTCCTGGAGAAAGCCCGGTCGTATCGGGGGCAGGGAATTCGCCGGTTCGACGCTTTGCACGTCGCCTTGGCTGAATGTCATGGTTGTGAACTTCTCCTCACCGTCGATGACGATCTGATACGTAAGACACGTTCGTTGACTCCGCCGTTGCGGGTCCGTGTCGAGAATCCTGCTCGGTGGCTGTTGGAGTCCGGTGCAACATGAACATCAAGACAAATGCCAAGGTCATGACTCTGCCGGAAGTGCGGCGGGAAGGCTTTCAAGCATTGCTCGACCGTCTCGGACCGGCCGACACCATTCGTTTCCTCCAGCAATACGATGCCGGGCGTGGCGACTATACTCGGGACCGACACATCTGGTTGGATCCCGTGGAGGATGAGGAAATCATCGCAGCGATTGAGCAACGGCAGCAGCGGACTTGATCGGAGTGCACGACGCGGGCTCCCACCGGGTCGAGGTGTAAGCTTCTGGGACGAGATCGCTACCCGAGCGCTTCGGTCACCGGTATCGGACCAAGCGTCCTCTCCAGGACACGTTAGGTTTAGACGCCGGCCGATGCGGCCAGGCGGTTCTCCAGTTCTCGGCCGGGCAGGCAGCGGGAGATGTCGTGCGCCGTCTGTCCGCGCAGGATGAGGTCGGCGACGATGCGGGCGGTCAGCGGAGTAAGGGTCAGCCCGCTGCGGAAGTGTCCGGTGGCCGCCATCAGGCCCGTCAAACCGGGCACGGCACCGATGTAAGGACGGCCGTCCGGTGTGCCCGGCCGCAACCCCGCCCAGGTTTGCACCAGCACCGCCGGAGCCAAGCCCGGCACGAGTCGCGTCGCGAGGCCCAGCAGTCCGCCGATGCCGCCGGCGGTGACGGACTTGTCGAAACCGGCCTCAGGCTCCTGGGTGGCGCCGACGACGACATGGCCGTCGCGCCGGGGTACCAGGTACGTCCGTCCCCGCTCGATGACGTGTTGGAGGACGACGGTCGGCATCTTCAACAGCGCGATCTGCCCTCGGACCGGCAGCACCGGCATGACCTTGGCCAGCCGTTCGTCCAGCAGCGACGACCAGCAGCCGGCGGCCAGGATCACCTGGGCGGCGCTGCGCAGGCCCTGCGGTGTCTGGACGCCGGTGACCCGATCGTTCTGAATCCGAAGGCGCTCGACGCCGCAGTTCTCGACGATCTCCACCCCGCCGCGACGACAAGCGGCGCAAAGCCCCTGCAACAGCCGCGGGTTGCGGACTTGGCCGGTCATGGGGCAACACTTGGCCCCGAGCAGATCGTGAGTGAGCGCCGGCTCTGAGGCCTGGGTCTGTTGGGGCGTCAACAGTTCCAGCACCTTTCGGCCGTAGTCCTGCTCGAATGCGGCGGCGACCTTCACCTCGCTGCGGGCCATGCGGTAGTGTTGGTCCTCGAGCAGCACTTCCAGGCTGCCGCAGCGAATGTATTCGGGATCGATTCCCGTGCGCTCACGGAGATCGGCGGCGAACGATTCGTACAGCCGCACGCTCTCGCGCTGCATCTGCACCAGCGGGTCGCGGCGGTGCCAACTGCCCGACTGGACGATGCCCGCCCCGGCCCAGGAGGCCTCGCGGCCGCAGTTTCCGCGCTCCAGCAGGGTCACCGAGACCCCCTGCCGGGCCAGTGCATCGGCGATGGCCAGACCGATGACGCCGCCGCCAATCACGATCACATCGGGATTTTGACTCATCATGGCCCTACGATGTTCGGACGATTGGAGCACGCACCGATGACGCCGCCGGCATTATAACCCCAAGGCCGCCGCCTGCGTAAGATGGGGGGTCGAGGATTCAATCAAATGTTGAGAACCCTGGCCCTGCTCGTCCGAGCCGTGCTGGCCGCCTCCTGCGTCGGCCTTGCCGGCGGGAGTTCGTGCCAACCGGACAACGCTCCGGTGCTCCCGGAGGGCGACCGTGCCCTCCCGGACGAGGCGGGCTTGGTCCTGGTTGCCCGGATTGTCCATATTACCGATACCCACATGGTGGACGAGGAATCGCCCGCCCGGTTCGCCGGGGCTCACGATCTGGTCACTGCGGCGTATCGACCCTGGGAAAACTCCTCGCCGCAAATCCTCGACGGCATCGTGCGGACCGTCAATCGCGTTCACGCGTCGGGCCGGCTGGTCGATTTTCTGGTCCACACCGGCGACGGCTGCGACAACGTCCAGGGCAACGAGCTGACGTGGCTCATAACGGTGATGGACGGTGGGGCCGTCAACCCGCTCTCGGGGCCGGACGATCGGCCGCCGGAAACTCGTCCCGAGCCGCCGCTCGATCCACACGCGGCGTTCCAGGCCCAGGGGCTCTACCAACAGGGCCTCTCAGGTGATCTGCCCTCGATCCCCTGGTATGCCGTCATGGGCAACCACGATACCTATGCGATTGGCGTGTTTCCCATCGTCACACTGCTGGATGGCCGGCGGGCCGGGCTGCTGCCGCTGCGTTCGCGGCCGGGGGTACTGCTGCCTCGGGTGCTCGATCCGCTCAGCCCGTGGGCACACGGGCGGATCACGCCGGCGATGCCGGGTCCGCCGGAGCTGTTCGAGCTGCCGGTGTACGTGCCCGTCGTGCCGGAGCGGGCGTATTTCGATCGGAGCCGATACATCCAGGCGTGCTGGACGAGCCGGACCGGTCCGCCCGGGCACGGGTTTGCCTCGCCCGACGGTCCGCCCTATTACAGCGTGTCGCCAAAGCCCGGCGTGCGGCTGATCGCTCTGTATATGTCCGAGCAGCCCCGGCCGGTGGCGGCCATTCCCAACCACGAGGGGTGCATCTCGGTCGAGCAGCTCGACTGGCTGCGGGGTGAACTGGAGGCGGCTGCCGTGCGGGACGAGCTGGTGATCGTGGCCTCGCACCATCCCAGCAGCTCGATCGAGGCCGCCTACGGCTCGGCGGCCAGCCCCGATTCCTTCCGAGAGCTGCTGAACTCGTATCCGAACGTCATCCTGCATCTGGCCGGGCACAGGCACCGCAACCACGTCACCGACCGGGGCGGATACCTCGAGATCGAGACGTGCAGCACGATCGACTGGCCGCAGGAGGGCCGCATCGTCGAGGTCTGGCGCAGCGATGCGGACGGGTCGATCTTTATCGCCTACGAGATGTTCTCGCACGTGGACGATCGCTGGCCGCCGCTGGGCGACGACCCGCTCCGCGGCCTCCGCGAGCAGGCGCTGGATCTGGCCCGCCACGACGCCGCTGCTCCGGCCCGCGTGGCGAACGATGCGACCGAGCCGATCCCGCCGCCGGCCGAGCGCGTTGGCGCCGCCGGCGACCGCCAAGGCTTCGTTCAACTGCGGACCGAACTGCATGGGCCATAGCCGTCCGGCCCAGGTGGGCCAGGCTCACGCGGCCGTCGATCGGCAGCGCCGCCAACACCGCGTCGGCCACCCGCGACGGGAGCCAGGCGGCCAGGGCGTTGCGCAGGATCGTCCGCGGTTGTCGGGCGACCAGATCGAGCAGCCGGCGCTCGGCTGAGTTGAGATCGTCGCCGGCGAGCAGGTTGGCAGTGACGGTCGGCGACTGGCCGTTCAGTCGGGCCCGCAGCCAATGGCGCGAAGTATTCAGCACTGCCGGGCCGCTGACGCCGAAGTGTGTCCACAGCATCGCCCCTCTGATGCGGACGGGCTTGGTCCCATCGGCGGCGACGGTCAGTTCAACGTCGTGCGAGATGCCGGACAAATCGGCGTGGAACGTCCCGTCGAGCACCAGCGGCACCAGCGCGGGCGTGGTGGGCACGATTGAATGGCCCAGACGGCGGGCCATCTCGTAGCCGACCCCGTCGCTGCCGGTCTTGGGTAGCGACACGCCTCCGCTGGCCAGGACGACGCGGGCGGCGCGGATGGGTCCGCCGCTGGTGTCCATGCGGAAACCGCCCTCGTCAAGGTGCTCGATATGTGTCACTCGATATCCAGCGAGCAGACTCGCCCCGCTGCGTCGGGTCTCCGCGAGCAGGGCGTCCAGCACGGTGCGGGCCCGGTGGGTGTCGGGGAACAGTTTGCCGTGTTCCTCCTCGTGCAGGTTGACGCCCATCTCGGCGAACCAGGCGACCGTTTGCTCGACGGGCAGGGCGGCGAGCACCTTGCGGATGGCGTGACGGCTGCCGCCGCAGAAATCCGTCGGCGTGACTCTGCGGTTGGTGACATTGCATCGGCCGCCGCCGGCGATGAGGATCTTGGCCCCGGGCCTGGCAGCGCCATCCAGCAGCAGCACGCGGCGGCCGGGCAGCTTCCGGGCGGCGAAGATCGCCGTCGCCAGGCCCGCCGCCCCGGCCCCAACGATGGCCACGTCCGCCGATCTGTCCGCCGTGGATGACATGAGTCGCTTGAGGGCGGCGTCAACAAGTTGACGCGGTCCTTCACGGTGCACGGCTGCTTGCTCTCACGGGTGTTGCGGTGCCCAGTCCACCTCGTAGACCACGTGGCCGCTGGGTCGCATGCCCAGATCGCGGTAGGCGGCCATCGCCCGTTCGTTGGCCTGCTCGACGTACAGCCGGATGCCGCGGACGCCGGGCGTGGCTTGGGCGAGTTGCTCGACGTGGCGGTACAGGGCCCGGAACACGCCGTGCCGCCGCCAGTCGGGCCGGACGTACACGCTCTGAATCCACCAGCACAGGCCGTTGCGCCAGTCGCTCCACTCGTAGGTGATCATCAACTGACCGACGAGCTGTCCGTCCGCCTCGGCCACCATGTACCGGCCCAGTTCCGGCCGGCCGAGCAGCGTCCGCACGCCCGCCGCCGCCGTGGCCGGGTCGAGCCGGAGCCGCTCGGTCTCCATCGCGATGGCCGTGTTGAAGCCGGCGATCGTAGCCGCGTCCTCAGGCGTACCTTCACGTATCTGCAAATCCATGCTGTGACCTCTCTCAATGATCCGAGACCACGGACACCAGTATAACGGACTGCGGGGTGTCGATCAGGCGAGCGGCTGGGGGTTGGGCGATGCTTCCAGTCAGACGCACGGTCTTCGCCCTACCGGGCGATGATCGGAAACCACCCTTCGCTCGTTACCCGAACGAACTGCCAGACCCACGCCTGTCTCCACGCAGGGAGCCTGGAGCACGTGTCGGCGTCGGGATATGATTGGACGTCGTGGCCGTGGTTGGCGGGCGGATAACATGGCACAAGGTAGGAGCCCATCCCAAAACGCTGAAATCGGACCGGCTGGAAGCCGGTCCCACACGGGTTTTGGCACAGGCTCCAAACGAGCGGTGGTGCTGCTGAGCGGCGGGCTCGACTCAACGACGACGCTGGCGATCGCCGTGGACGAGGGCTATGAGCCCCACGCAATGACGTTTCGCTACGGCCAGCGGCACGCGGCCGAGATCGAGGCCGCCCGGCGGATCGCCCGGCGGTTCCGCGTGGTCCGCCACCAGGTCGTGGACATCGACCTGCGGGCGTTCGGGGGTTCGGCCCTGACCGGCGACGAGGAGGTGCCTCGCGACCGCTCGGTCGACGACATGTCGCGGGGCATCCCGATCTCCTACGTGCCCGGCCGCAACACGATCTTCCTGTCGTTCGCCATGGCCTGGGCCGAAGTGCTGGGGATCGACGATATTTTCATCGGCGTCAACGCGATCGACTACAGCGGCTACCCGGACTGTCGGCCTGAATACATCGAGGCATTCGAGCGGATGGCCCGGCTGGCCACGCGGGCGGGCGTCGAGCAGGATCGCCGGCTGACGATCCACGCGCCGCTGATCCGCATGACCAAAGCGGAGATCATCCGCCGCGGCGTGCAGCTTGGCGTGGACTATTCGCTGACCATGAGCTGCTATGATCCTTCGGCCGACGGCCGGGCCTGCGGCCGGTGCGACGCCTGCCTGCTGCGGCTCAAGGGCTTCCGCGAGGCAGGGGTCGTCGATCCGATCCGGTATCGGTGACGGGAACGGAAACGAGCCGCGGGGTTTATCCCCGGCCATTCGAACGTGCGCGACGTTGCCTTGGACGCGGGCAATGTGCGGGGATAAACCCCGCGGCTCATCAGTGGTTTCGAGTTCACGACGATGGCCTACAGCGTCAAGGAGATCTACTACACGCTCCAGGGCGAAGGCGCCCAGGCCGGGCGGGCCGCGGTGTTCTGCCGGTTCGCCGGGTGCAACCTGTGGACCGGCCACGAGGCGGACCGGGGGGCCGCCGACTGCCGGTTTTGCGATACGGATTTCGTCGGCACCGACGGTCCCGGCGGCGGGAGATTCGCCCATGCGGACGAACTTGCCGCGGCCATCGCCGCTCAGTGGCCCGCCGAAACGCCGGCGGGGCGGCGGTTCGTGGTCTGCACCGGCGGCGAGCCGCTGTTGCAGGTGGACGGGCCGCTGATCGACGCCCTGCACGCGGCAGGCTTCGAGATCGCCGTCGAGACCAACGGCACGATCGCGGCCCCGGCGGGCCTCGACTGGATCTGCGTCAGCCCCAAGGCGGGCACGCCGCTCGTGCAGCGGTCGGGCCACGAGCTGAAGCTGGTGTTCCCGCAGGCCGGAGCCGAGCCGCCGCGCTACGAGGGCCTGGACTTCCAGCACTGGTTCTTGCAGCCGATGGACGGCCCCGATCTGGCCGCGAATACCCAGGCCGCCCTGCAGTACTGCCTCGACCACCCGCGGTGGCGGCTGAGCGTGCAGTTGCACAAGCTCCTGGGCATCCCGTAAAAGAGAGTGAGCATGGAGATCTTCAAGGAGATC
>JACQVT010000391.1 GCA_016209665.1 Planctomycetota bacterium
AGCGCGACCTCCTTCGCCGTCTCCGTGGCGTTCTGGTGGACGGCCAGCAGCGCGGGCACGCCCAGGCCAGCGGTGAACAGCTCTCGCATGCGGTGGCCGGGCGCCTTGGGGGCGATCATGCTGACGTCCACGTAGTTGGGCGGGACGATCTGACTGTAGTGGATGTTGAAGCCGTGGGCGAACATGAGCGTCTTGCCCGGCGCCAGAGCGCCGCGGATCTCGCTCTCGAACAGGCCCTTCTGCTTCTCGTCCGGCACGAGCATCATGATGACGTCCGCCTGCTCGGCGGCGCGCCCGGCGGCCATCACCCGCAGGCCGGCCTGCTCGGCCTGCTGCCAGGACTTGGAGCCCTCGTACAGGCCCACCACCACGTCCATGCCGCTGTCCTGGAGGTTCAGGGAGTGGGCGTGGCCCTGGCTGCCGTAGCCGATGACGGCGATCTTCTTGCCCTGGAGCAATTGAATGTTGCAGTCGGATTCGTAGTAGACCTTTGCCATTGACGTTCCTTTCATGAAGCGTGAAACGTGAAACGTGAAACGTGAAACGTGAAACGTGAAGACCTCGGCGTTTCACGTTTCACGTTTCACGCTTCAGGCGCTTTTCTCCTTCACCACCGTCACCCGCGCCGTGCCGCCGCGGGTCATGGCGACCACGCCGGTACGGACCATCTCCTTGATGCCGTACGGGCGCAGCAGCTCGATCAGCGAGTCGACCTTGTCGGTCTGGCCGGTGACCTCCACGATGAGCGAGCTCTGGCCCACGTCCACTACGCGGCCGCGGTAGATGTCCGCGACTTGCATGATCTCGGCGCGCATGGAGGCGTTGCGGCTGAACACCTTGACCAGCGCCAGCTCGCGCTCGACCTTCTGGTCGTCGCTCAGGTCGGAGACCTTGCGGACTTCGATGATCTTGTAGAGCTGCTTGATCACCTGCTCGACGGCGGTCTTGGAGCCGTCCACCACCATCGTGAGGCGGGAGATCCCGTCCTCGTGGGTGCGCCCGATGGCGAGGCTATCGATTGCGAATCCCCGTTGCCGGAACAGGCTCACGACGCGGTTGAGCGTGGACGGCTGGTCCTCGACTGTTGCCACCAACGTATGTTTCATCCGGGATCACCTCCGAGAGGGCCGTGCCGGGCACGACCATGGGCCAACAATTCTCCTCAGGCTCTACCTGGAACTCGATGAGCGCCGGGCCGGGATAGGCCATGGCGGCGCCAACGGCCATGTCCGCCTCCTCTGTGCGGCGCACCCGCCAGGCGGGGATGCCGTAGGCCTCGGCGATCTTGACGAAGTCGGGCACGCCGCTGAGGTCCACCGACACGTAGTTGCGCTTGTAGAACAACTGTTGCCACTGGCGGACCATGCCCAGGTACTGGTTGTTGACCAGGGCGATCTTGACGGGCACCTTCTCCATGACCGCCACCGCCAGCTCCTGCATGTTCATCTGGAAGCCGCCATCGCCGGTGACGCACCAGACCTGCTCGTCCGGGCGGGAGATCTGGGCGCCGATGGAAGCCGGCAGGGCGTAGCCCATGGTGCCGAGGCCGCCGCTGGTGAGGTAGCTGTTGGGCACGTCATAGCAGTAGTGCTGGGCGGCGAACATCTGGTGCTGGCCCACGTCGGCGACGATGACCGCCTTGCCGCGCGTGGCGCGGTAGATGGCGTCGATCACTTCGGGCGTGTACAGGCTGCCCTCTACCTCGGGGCGGAGGCGAGGCGGGTACTGCCGCCTCCAGGTGTCGATCTGGCGGTGCCAGGCCTTCTTGTCGGCGCAGGCGCCGATCTCCGGGATCAGCTTCTGGAGCACCCGCTTGACGTCGCCGACGATGGGCACGTCCACGCGCACGTTCTTGCCGATCTCGGCCGGGTCGATGTCCACGTGGACGATGCGGGCCTGGGGGGCGAAGGCGGAGAACTTGCCGCAGGCGCGATCGTCGAAGCGTTTGCCGATGCCGACGACCAGGTCGGAGTTATGGATGGCGTAGTTGCACCACACCCAGCCGTGCATGCCGGGGAAGCCCAGGGCGAGCGGGTGCGATTCCGGGAAGGAGCTGATGCCCAGCAGGGTGGTGATGACCGGGACGCCGGTCTTCTCGGCCAGCTCCTTCAGCTCCGCGAACGCCTTGGACAGGATCACGCCATGGCCGGCCAGGATGACCGGGCGCTCGGCCTGCTCGATCAGGCGTGCCGCCTTGCGGATCTGGTTGATGTTGCCTTCATACGTGGGCTCGAAGCCCGGCAGGTCGACCGTCTCCGGGTAGTGGAACTCCGTCTCCGCCACGAGCACGTCCTTGGGGATGTCCACGTGGACCGGGCCGGGGCGGCCGGAGCGGGCGATGAAGAAGGCCTCTTTCATCACCCGCGGCAGGTCCTTGACGTTGCGCACCAGGTAGTTCTGCTTGGTCACCGGGATGGTGATGCCGGTGATGTC
>JACQVT010000030.1 GCA_016209665.1 Planctomycetota bacterium
CCATTCTCCATTCTCCATTCCAGACGCATTCTGGCCAAGCCGGTTTCCGCAGAGCGGCCTCCATCCTAGCCGGTCGGGGCCGCGGATGATAGCATTGGCAATGGCGTCTCCTTTCATACTGGCAACCGGTGCGCGACGGCCAGTTTGCCCGAGCCGGCCGCCCGTAGGAGGAAGGACCGCCGCACCTGCGGCCACTCATCCCGATTGGCCGGGTGTTCGACCCGGAGCGCTCGACCATGAGGATCATGGCGACGGGAGTCCTCGGCGGCCCCGATTACTTCATTCTGGCCGCTTACTTCGTCCTGATGGTGGCCATCGGGGCCTACTTCTACCGCTTCATGCGCGGGATGAAGGACTATTTCAGCGGCGGCAACCGCGTCCCCTGGTGGCTGAGCGGCATCTCGTTCTACATGACCAGCTTCAGCGCCTTCGCCTTCATTTTCTACTCGTCGCTGGCCTACAAGTACGGCTGGGTGGGTGTCACCCTGTTCTGGATGATGGTGCCCGCAACGATGGTCAGCGTGATCTTCTTTGCGACCCGCTGGCGCCGGGCCCGCATCGACAGCCCGGTCGAGTTCCTGGAACTCCGCTACAGCGCCGGCGTGCGGCAGTTGTTCGCGTGGCACGGGATTCCCGTCCGCGTCATCGACGACTCGCTCAAGCTGATCGCCACCGGCACCTTCCTGTCGGTCGGGCTGGGGATGGAGATGAAGACGAGCATGCTGGCGGCCGGCCTCATCATGCTCTCGTACACGCTGATGGGCGGACTGTGGGCGGTGGCGGTGACCGATTTCGTGCAGTTCATCGTGCTGACCCTGGCCATCGCGGTCGTCCTTCCGCTGTCGATCGCCGAGGCGGGCGGTTTCGTCGCGATCCTGCGGAATTCGCCGGAGGGCTTCTTTCATCTCACCGCGCCCCAGTTCAGTTGGTTCTACATCTGCACGCAGGTCATCGTGGCGTCGTTGTGTTACAGCGCCCTGCACTGGCAGCTCGTGCAGCGGTACTATTGCGTGCCCACGGAGCGCGACGCCCTCAAGGTCGGATGGCTGGTCGTGATCCTGAACGTCATCGGGCCGCCGGTCATGTTCTTTCCGGCCATGGCCGCCCGACACTTCCTGGGCGGGCTTTCCGACGAGGCGCAGGTATACCCCTTGCTGTGTGCTCGGCTGCTGCCGCCGGGCATGTTGGGCCTCATGATCGCCGCGATGTTCTCCGCGACCATGTCCACGCTGAGCAGCGACTACAACGTCTGTGCCAACGTGTTGACGAGCGACGTCTACCGGCGGCTCGTTCGCCCGGCCGCGTCGCAGCGGGAGCTGGTGCTGGTGGGCAGGCTCGCCACGCTGCTGGTCGGCGTGCTCTCGATCGGCCTGGCCCTGCTGCTGGCCGGGAGCAGCGGGGAACGTCAGTTCCGCAACATGGTGACGCTGTTCAGCGCCACGGCCGCTCCGGTGGCGATTCCCATGCTCGTCGGCCTGACCTGGAAACGGGCGACCACCGCGGGCGTCCTGGCCGGGTTTCTTATCGGCACCGCGACCGGACTCACGATGTTCTGGCGTCTGCCCGACGAGATGGCCTTCTTCGGCGCCATCGTGCGCAGGGAGAACCTGATCACGATCGGCACCTGCATCGGCACCGTGGCCCCGATCCTGTTGGCCAGTTGGGCTCGGGGCATGGGCGATCGCGAGCGGGCACGCGCGGAGGCGTTTCACCGGCGGCTGGCGACGCCCCTCGGCGAACTCGACGAGGACCGGACCGCCACGCCAACCGCGGCCCGGCAGGCCCTCTCCCCGTTTCGCGTCGTGGGCGTGTGTATCGCCTTCATCGGTGTGGTTATGCTGGCGGTGCAGCCTTGGATCGTGGGGCGGCCGTCGGCTACCTTGAGCTTGGCGATGAGCGGCAGCCTCCTCGTAGTGGGGGCGTTGATGGCGATACGGAAGAAGTGAGACCGGAGGAGTACCGCCGCGAGAAGTGAGACCGGAGTACCGTGAGATTTTCTCACTTCTCACTGCCAAGCAGGCCGCACGCGAAGCGGCCTCAAGGCCCGGTCGGCTGCGGTGAGGACCGAGACTCTGGGGACTTTCAGGAGCGCATGAAGCCATGAGCAAGCTCGCATTGTTCGGTGGAAGCAAGGCCGTGAACCGTCCGCTCCCCCCTTGGCCGGTCCACGATGAGCAGGACGCCGAGGGACTGATGCAGGTTCTGCGGAGCGGAAAGTGGTGGTTGTACGCCTACGGAGGCGGGCCGAGGCCGGACGGGACGATGAGCGACGACGTGTCGCAGGTCGAACGATTCGAGAGGGAGTTCGCCGCCGCCCACTTCGTCAAGCACTGTCACGCGGTGACCAGCGGGACCTGCGCGCTGGAAATCGCGCTCAAGGCGATGTCCGTCGGCCCCGGGGCCGAGGTGATCACCACGGGTTACACGTTCATCGCCAGCTCGTCGGCGATCCTGAGCCGCTGCGCGCTGCCGGTGTACGTGGACATCGACGCCGACACCTATAACATCGACCCCGCCCGCATCGAGGAGGCCATCACGTCCCGGACGCGGGCGATCGAGGTGGTTCACCTGGGGGGGGAAATCTGCGACATGGATGCCATCCTGGGCATCGCCCGCCGGCACGGCCTGGCGGTCATCGAGGATGCCGCGCAGGCCACGGGTTCCATCCTCGAGGGGAACCGGGCCGCGGGCGGCATCGGCGACGTGGGCACCTACAGTTTCCAGGCCTCCAAGGTGGTGACGGCGGGCGAGGGCGGAGCCTGCGCCACCCAGGACGACCCGATCGCCGAACTCATCTGGTCCTACCGCAACTGCGGACGCTCCAAGACGGGCGTGTGGTACGAGCACCACCGATTCGGCCACAACAACCGGCTCAGCGAGTTTCAGGGCGTCATCCTTCGTGGACAACTGCGCCGCCTCACCGAGCAGTGCCGCACGCGGGAACACAACTACCGCCTGTTCCTGCGCAAGCTCGCGGGCATCCCGGGCATCACCGGCCGCAAACTCCGGCCTGATTCCGTGCAGCGCTGCCTCTCCGTGATCATCCTCACCTTCACGGGCGAGGGCTGGGACGGCATTCACCGCGACGCGGTGCTCGAGGCCCTCCAGGCCGAGGGCGTGCCGGCGACGTTGGGTTACGGCTGGGCGAACTATCGGAACCCGGCCTTTCTGGAGATGCCGCAGCGCTTGGGCCGCGAGGCCTTCGCCTTTGGCGTGGACCGGTTCCCCGACTGGCAACGGTACGTCGAACGCTGTCCGGCCACCGAGCGGGCGTGCAGCCACCGTGCGATCTTCATGCCGCACGCCCTGATGCTCGGCAGCGAGGCCGACATCCAGATGCTCGCGGACGCGTTCGCGAAGGTCTACGAGTGCCGATCCGAGTTGGCTCGACTCGACGGCTAGTTAGTGGTCAGTTGTCAGTGGTCAGTTGTGAAGACAGACGACCACGGGCAACTGGCAACGGGCAACGGAGAGAATGGAGGCACAGGGTCGATCATCAGCACCTCAGGCCGAATCCATCCGGCTGGCCGGTCGCTTGTTCCCGGATGGCCGGCCGGTCCGCGTCACCGTCATCGAAGGCACCATCCGGGAGGTCGAGCCGGTCGATTCGCTTGCAGAACCCGACGGGACACAACGTTGGATCGTGCCGGGATTCTTCGATCTCCAGGTGAACGGCTTTGCCGGGCGAAGCTTCGCCAACCCCAATCTCCGCGTCGAGGATGTCGAGTCCATCGCACGGGCGATGCTGTCGACCGGGGTGACGCGGCTGCTTCCCACCGTGGTCACGGCGGACCTCGACGTTCTAGGCCGCCAGTTGGCCGTCATCGCCCAGGCGATGGAGGAGCTGCCCCTGGTGGCCGCCATGTGTCCGGGGATCCACGTCGAGGGACCATTCATCAGCCCCGAGGATGGTCCACGCGGGGCACACCGGCGCCAATACGTGCGGGACCCGAGCATCGCGGATTACGAACGTCTGTGGGCGAGCAGCCGGGGTCGAATCGCCATCCTGACCCTCGCCCCCGAACGTCCCGGCGGAATCGAGCTGATCCGGCACGTCACGGCCCGGGGCGTGGTGGCGGCTCTCGGCCATCATCGCGCGGACAGCGACGCGCTCGAGCAGGCCATCGCCGCCGGCGCCCGAATCAGCACCCACCTGGGCAACGGGACCGACGCCGTGCTCCCCCGTCTTGCCGGCAACTACATCTGGGATCAACTTGGCGACGACCGGCTCTGGGCGAGCTTCATCGCAGACGGGCACCACCTGCCGCCGGCGACGCTGCGCTGCATGATCCGGGCCAAGTGTCCCTCGCGGAGCATCCTGGTGACCGATGCCACCGAACTGGCGGGCATGCTGCCGGGCCGATACCGCCACAACGAATTCGAGGTCGAGTTGACCGCCGACGGTAAGATCGTGATCCCGGACACGTCCTACCTGGCCGGATCGGCGGCGACCATGCCGTCGCTGATCGGGCGGACCGTCGCGGATGCCGGCCTGTCCTTCGTCGAAGCGGTCAGGCTGGCCACGCTCCAGCCGGCGGCCCTTCTCGAGGGCGGCTCGGTCCGCTGGTCGTGCCGGCCGGGAGAGCCCGCCAATCTGGTGGAACTTATCTGGCGGCCCCCCGACGCATCGGTGACGCTCCTCCGCGCCGTCATTGGCCCGTTCAGCCATTGGTCGCCGGCGTAACGGCCGGGGAACGCTGGAAAGCGGCGGCTGTACGCGGTATTCTGCCGGCGCCGATTCGTGGGCACCAGCGCTTCCCCCAACCAACAGGAGATACGCGTCGATGTGGCATCGATGGACAACGACGATCGGAGTTCTGCTCGCGGTCGCGTGCAGCCACCCGGGTCGGGCGGCGGCCGCCGGCTCGCCGGCCCTGGTGTATCCCGAGACCAAGACGGTCGACGTGGTCGACGACTACCACGGCATCCAGGTGCCCGACCCGTACCGCTGGATGGAGGATCTTGACTCGGCCGACGTGAAGGACTGGGTCGAGGCCGAAAACCGGCTCACCTTCGGCTACCTGGAATCGATTCCCGCCCGGTCGGCCATCCGCGAGCGACTGACCGAGGTGCAGGACTTCGAGCGCTACGATGTCCCGACCGTCAGCGGCGGGCGGCACTTCTTCACGCGGAATCGCGGCCTGCAGAACCAGTCCGTGCTTTACGTGGCCGACGGCCTTGACAGCGAACCGCGGGTCCTGCTCGACCCCAACACGCTCTCGGCGGACGGCACGGTGGCCCTGGCCGGCACCGCCGCCAGCGACGACGGCAAACTGCTGGTCTACGGCATCGCGCGGGCGGGCTCCGACTGGAACGAACTGTACGTCCGCAACGTCGATACCGGTGAGGATCTGGCCGACCGGATCCGATGGGTCAAGTTCTCCGGGATGTCCTGGAAGATCGACGGCAGCGGCTTCTTCTACAGCCGCTACAACGAACCGAAGGACGGCAAACTCGAATCCAGCAACTACTACCAGAAGCTCTACTTCCACCGGCTGGGCACACTGCAGTCCGAGGATCGACTGATCTACGACCGCCCGGATCAAAAGGAGTGGATGTTCGACGGCGAGGTCACCGACGACGGCCGATACCTCATCATCCACGTCTCGCAGGGCACGGAAACGAAGAACCGCGTCTACTACCTCGACCTGAAGGACGAGGGCGGGCAGATTGTCCGCCTGCTGGACGACTTCGATGCCGAATACGTGTTCATCGGCAACGTCGGGCCGGTCTTCTGGTTCCGAACCGACCTGGACGCCCCGCGCAGCCGGGTGATCGCCATCGACACCCGTCAGCCCGAGAAGGCCAACTGGAAGGAGTTGATCCCGCATGCCCCCGAAACCCTCAAGTGGGTCAACGTCGTCGATGACATGTTCCTGGCGAGCTATCTCAAGGACGCCTGCTCGCAGGTGAAGGTTTTCAATCTTGCCGGTGGACTCGTGCGCGAGGTGGCCCTGCCCGGGATCGGCAACGCCTGGGGCTTCGAGGGCAAACGCACGGATCGCGAGACCTTCTACGGTTACACCAGCTTCAGCGTCCCCACCACGATCTACCGCTACGTGGTGAAAACAGGCGAGAACGTCGTCTACAAGCAGCCGCGGGTCCGGTTCAACCCGGACGACTACGAGGCCCGTCAGGTGTTCTACATCAGCACGGACGGCACGCGGGTGCCGATGTTCATCACGCACCGCAAAGCACTCCGCCTCGACGGCAACGTCCCGACGCTGCTGTACGGCTACGGCGGCTTTGCCATCCCCAACGTGCCGGGCTTTTCGGTCGGCCACCTGGTGTGGATGGAGATGGGCGGGGTCTACGCGGAGGCTTGTATTCGTGGGGGCGGCGAGTACGGCGAGGACTGGCACAACGCCGGCCGTCTCAAGCACAAGCAGAACTGCTTCGACGACTTCGTCGCCGCGGCCGAGTGGCTGATCGCCAACCGTTACACCCGGCCCGGCAAGCTGGCCATCCAGGGCGGCAGCAACGGCGGCCTGCTGGTCGGCGCGTGCATCACGCAGCGGCCGGAGCTGTTCGGGGCGGCCCTGCCGATGGTCGGCGTTCACGACATGCTCCGCTTCTCGCAGTATACGATCGGCTGGGCCTGGACCGCCGAGTACGGCCGGCCGGACGACCCCGAGATGTTCCCGGTGCTCCGGGCCTACAGCCCTTTGCACAACGTCAAACCGGGAACGCACTACCCACCCACGCTGATCACGACCGCCGACCATGACGACCGGGTGGTGCCCTCGCACAGCTTCAAGTTCGCCGCCGCGTTGCAGCGGGCCCAGGGCGGTCCGGCGCCGATCCTGATCCGCATCGAGACTCGGGCCGGCCACGGCCGCGGCAAACCGACCGGCAAGCGCATCGAGGAGGCCGCCGACCAGTTGGCGTTTCTCACCCGAGCACTCGATATGCCCGTGCCCGACACTCGTTGAGGATACCTGCCGGAGGTCGTGTGGGACCGGCTTGGAAGCCGGTCCGTGGTCAGGATCTTGGGAGGCACAGTGAGGAGAACCACATTGCGACTACAGCCGAGCGCACTGATCGTCGCGATTCTGGCGGCGGGGTTGGCCGGTTGCGATGCCTCACGACCGGACCGCGTGACTCAGGCCACCTCCGCAACTGCGCCCGCCGCGGCATCACCGGCCGTTGAGCAGTTCAAGACGGACCTGGACGCCCTGTTCGACCAGCCGAAGTACGCCTCTGCTTACTGGGGAGTGCGGATCGAGCGGGCCAACGGCGAGGTGCTCTACGACCGACTGGGCCACAAGCTGTTCACGCCCGCGTCGAACATGAAGGTCTTCACGACGGCCGCCGCCCTTGAACTGCTGGGACCCGACTTCACCTACGAGACCCGTCTGGAGGCGGTCGGCACGATCGCGGCGGACGGAACACTCGAGGGCGACCTCGTGATCGTGGGATCGGGCGACCCATCGCTGGGCGCCTGGCACCCCGACCACGAGCGTAACAGTCGGCAGGTCCTGGAGGATTGGACGGCCAAGATCAAGGCGGCGGGCATTCGTAGAGTCACCGGCGACATCATCGGCGATGGGCGCTGCTTCACCAGCGAGTCCTACTGCCAAGAGTGGAATTACGGCGACCTGCACTTCTGGTACGCGGCCGGCCCCAGCGGTCTGGCCATCGAGGAGAACGGCTACCGGGTGGTCATTCGGCCTGGCTCGAAGGCGGGCGATCCGGCCGCGATCGGTGTGACGCCCAAGACGTCCTACCTCACAATCATTAATGACACCAGGACCGTCGAGGCCGGCGGCCCCAGCAACGCCGACAGCGTACCCCACGACACGCAGGGCAGCACCCGTCGTTTCGCCGGCACCATCGCCCTCGACAAGGACCGGATCAATGAGCGAGGCTCGGTGTGGGACGGCGCCCGCTATGCGGCCCACCTGCTTGCCGAAGAGCTGGATCGTCAGGGCATCCAGGTGCAGGGCCGGCCGATCAACGTCCGCGCATTGTCCGACCCGGAGCGCATCGACAAGGGCGACCCCGCCCGCCGCAGAGTGCTGGCCACCACGGTCTCGCCGCCCCTCAAGGAACTCATCAAGGTGGTTAACAAAGTCAGCCACAACTTCTTCGCCGATCAGATCGTGCGCACGCTGGGCCTTCGCAGGCTGGGCACGGGGGATTTCCAGAGCGGAGCCAAGGCGGTCAGGGTGTGGCTCAAGGACATCCGGGCCCCGCAGGCGGAGACGTTCCGGATGCGCGACGGCTCCGGGCTCGCCCGCGACAACCTCGTTCAGCCGAGGCAGGCGTGCCATGTCCTGCGCTACATGAAACAATCCCCCAAAGGCGGGGCCGCCTTCATCGAGTCCCTGCCCGTCGGCGGCTTGGATGGCACGCTGGGCGAACGACTCGCCGAGCCGGCTACCAAAGGCAACGTGAGGGCCAAGACCGGCTATATCTCGCACGTACGGTGCCTGTCCGGGTATGTCACCGACGCGGATGGAAACACGCTGGTCTTCTCGATGATGTGCAATCAGTATACAGTGCCGACCTCCGAGGTGAACGCCACGCAGGACGCCGCCTGCAAACTATTGGCGACCTTCAGCGAGAAAGCCGGCAAATGAGTCGCAGGCCATCTCGGTGAACGTGGCGAGACAATCTGGCGGCTTGTCACAGCCGGTGCTTCGGGTGGCATGGGTCGGTACCCCGACCCGTGACGTTTGCGGCGGGCGCCACGGGCCTGAGTACAGGCCGATGCCACCCCGCAGATTCAGATGTGTTGAGGCGACGGAAGGAGGCCAAACAGCCATGACTCATCGTTGCGTATCGATGTGGTTTACCTCGGTCATCGTCGCATTGATGGGCGGCCTGGGGCGAGCGGCCCCGGCCGCGGAACGGCCCAACATCGTGGTCATTCTGGCCGACGACCAGGGCTGGGGCGATCTGAGCGCCAGCGGCAACTCGAACCTGGCCACACCCAATATCGACTCGCTTGCCGCCCAGAGCGTCACCTTCGATCGTTTCTTCGTCTGCCCGGTCTGCTCGCCGACGCGGGCCGAGTTTCTGACCGGCCGCTATCACCCGCGGGGCGGCGTCCGCGGGGTCTCGACGGGCGGCGAGCGGTTGAACCTCGACGAGAAGACCATCGCCGACGCCTTCAAGGCCGCCGGCTACGCCACCGGGGCCTTCGGCAAATGGCACAACGGGACCCAGTATCCCTATCATCCCAATGGCCGCGGCTTCGACGAATTCTACGGCTTTACCTCGGGGCACTGGGGCACGTACTTCGATCCGCCGCTGGACCACAACGGGAGACCGGTTCGAGGCAAGGGATTCATCATCGACGATCTGACCGACCAGGCGATCGACTTCCTGGAGCGGAACAAGGATCGGCCATTCTTCTGTTACGTTCCTTACAACACGCCCCACTCGCCCATGCAGGTGCCGGACCGCTTCTGGGGCAAGTTCGGCGGCCTCGAACTGAAGATGCGGGCCGACCGCCCGGCGGACGAGGACGTGGCCCACACGCGGGCCGCCCTGGCCATGTGTGAAAACATCGACTGGAACGTGGGGCGCATCCTCGGCAAGCTGGATGAGCTGAAGCTCGCCGACCGCACCGTCGTCATCTATTTCAGCGACAACGGTCCCAACGGCTGGCGCTGGAACGGCGGCATGAAAGGCCGCAAGGGCTCGACGGATGAGGGCGGCGTTCGCTCGCCGTTCTTCATCCGCTGGACGGGGCACCTCCCGGCTGGAAGGCGGATCGCGCAGATCGCGGGAGCCATCGATCTGTTACCGACGCTGACGGATCTGGCCGGGGTGCCCGTCGCCGGGAGCAAGCCGCTCGACGGCCTCAGCCTCAAGCCGCTGCTGGCGGACGGGGCGGGCCCCGTCGACTGGCCCGACCGCATGATCTTCTCGCACTGGGCCGGGAGGGTCAGCGTTCGGACGCAGCGCTACCGTCTCGATGACGCCGGCCACCTGTTCGATATGGAGGCCGACCCCGGGCAGCGACACGACGTCTCGCGGGAAAATGCGGATGTCGCCGCGCGCTTGTCGAAATCGGTGGACGACTGGAGGAAGCAACTCCTGGCCGGCCTGAAGCAGGACGACCGCCCGTACCCCGTGGGCTATCCGCAGTTTCCCGTCACGCAGTTGCCCGCCCGCGACGGGGTGCCTCACGGCAACGTGCAGCGCAGCGCGTCAGCGCCCAACTGCTCGTACTTCAAGAACTTCACGAGCCTCGACGACTCGATCACCTGGGACGTCGAGGTGGCCACCGCCGGCGAGTACGAGGCGATGGTCTACTACACCTGCCCGCCGGCGGACGTCGGCTCCACGATCGAGCTGAGCTGCAACGGCAGCCGACTCGAGGGAAAGGTGCTGGAGGCTCACGATCCGCCGCTCGCCGGCGCCGAGCACGACCGGGTCCCGCGGCGGGGCGAATCCTACGTCAAGGAGTTCAAGCCGCTGCGGCTGGGCTCGATCCGGCTCAAACCGGGCCGGGCCGTGCTGACCCTCCGGCCGTTGAGCATTCCCGGCAGCCGGGTGATGGAAGTGCGGATGCTGGAACTCGTGCTGAGGTAGCCGACGCCCGTGCCGACGGCGCCGCCGTCCGTCAGCGTCAGCCAGCCCATCCAACAGGAGGTCGCTCCCTACCTGGGGCGGCTCGGCCACACGGTTGCCAAGGAGGCCTGCCACACGCCTCTCGAGGTTGGTTTGTTTGGGTCGGGTCGGGTGGCGTAGACTGGTGGTTGTGCGGTGGGATGAATTGTTCAGCAAGCGGATCGAGCATCGGCCGGAGACGGGCGAGAAGGCCGCGCTGCCAACGGGCGGGGGGGTGTATCTGCTGACGGACGAGCAGGATCGGCTGGTTCAACTGGCGTCGGCGGCGGACCTTCGGCGGGCGGTGTGGACGCGGCTGACGCGGCCCGGAGGGGACGAGGAGGTCGCTGTAGCGGGGGATGGCGGGGGGGCCGAAGAAGGCGGGCAGGGATGCCCGCCCCCCGTGCGTGAGGCGGCCGAAGAAGGCGGGCAAGGATGCCCGCCCCCCATGGGCGGGCGGGGGGTGGGGCGACGGCGGGCGGACTTGAGCCAGATCGTCCGGTACATCCGGTGGCAGCCGACGCACTCGGTGTTCGAGGCCACGTTCGAGTACCACCGGATCGCCCGGCAGGTTCTGCCGGAGACGTATCTGGAGAACCTCGCGTTCGGACCGGCGTGGTTCGTGCACGTGGACCCCGAGGCGGCGATCCCCAGGTTCATTGTGGGCAAGATCATCCCGCCGCCGCCGGGCACGACGCTGGGGCCGTTCGCCACGCAGCAAGACGCCAACCGGTTCGTGCAGACGATCGGGGATGCGTTCGACCTGTGCCGATACGTGCACATTCTCGAACAGGTGCCGCACGGTCAGGCCTGCGCGTACTTCGAGATGGGGCGTTGTCCCGCGCCGTGCGACGGGTCGATCCCGATGTCGCAGTACCGTGGGATGATGGCGACGGCGCTGCGATTCGCGGCCGGCGAGCGTGACGCGATCCGGCGCGAATGGGAAGACCAGATGCGCGAGGCCGCGAGCGGTCTGGCCTTCGAGCGGGCGGCGGCGATCAAGCTGCGGCTGGAACGGATCAAGGAACTGGACCACGCGGCGTTCCGCTTCGTGCGACCGATCGATCGGTTCTCGTGGCTGATCGTGCAGCGCGGCGGCGGGCGGACGCGAGTCAAACCGTTCTTCGTGCGCCGCGGCTGGATCGATCGTGGCGAAATGGTCAAGCTCAAGGATCTCGATCGCGTCGCTGCCGAATGGATCGCCCGCATGGTTGACCGGCCCTCGTCGACGCCGGCCCCCGAGGTCAGCGAGCACGTCTGGTTGGCGAGTCATTTCTTGTTCCGCCGAGAGCGGATGGGGCTGTTCCTGCACCCGAGCGAGTTGACGGACGCGGCCGGACTGGCCGACCGGGTGCGCCAGGCGTTCGTGCCCGAGCGGAAACCCGCGGACGCCGAGTCGTCGCCGCCGATGTGACAGAATCGGCGGGGTATGTCAGAGCCCCGAGCGCAAGCGAGTGGTGTGCCACGAGTACGTCGGGCCTGCTCATCGCGAGCCAACCCGTCGCTGGCGCTCCGGGCTCTGAAACCATCACGTGGGGGAGCCGATGCGCGAACAGACCAGAATCATCGTCTCCCCCACCTTCGGAGGAGGCGGGCCACCGGCCCTGGTAGACGCCGTGCGGTGTCATTTTGCGGACGCCCAGCCGGCCGAAGGAAAGGCTGAGGGCATCGTCTCCGGCGATGAGGCTCGCTAGACTATATGGACGTGCGCGATCCTGCGACGCGCCCGACGAGGTCCATCCGCGCGGGCTGAAGCCCGCGGCTCGTTATGGTCTGACAATCGCGTACGGTCATGTACAGGGTGAGTAACGGGCACGCGTTTTTCACTGAGGAGGTCATCCATGTACCGATTGACAGCAGGTATCGCGGGTCTGATAGTGCCGATGCTGGCGGGTTGCGGGAACCCCCTGTCGATGGCCACGACCGCGGGGAAAGCGGCGGTGCAGGTGGTCAGAGGCGCTGAGGCGGACGTGAAGTCGATCAAGCTCGCCGAGGGGAGCAAGCTCGCGTCGTACAACACGCTGCAGTTGGGCGAGGTGACAACCGATGTCCCGCCGATCTGCACGGCCGAGGCCATGGGCAAGGTCCGCGAAGGCCTGCGCGAAGGTCTGGCGAGCGATACCGTCAAGAAGGCCTTCCCGGGCGGGGGAAAGAAACTGAAGATCAACGTGGTATGCCGGTTTTGCAAGGGCAAGGGTGTGATCGGCGGTGAAGGCCGTCTCGACTGGCTGGTCACGCTGGCGGACGGGGAGTCCGGAGAGGAACTTGGGGTGGTGCACGTCGAGGGGGTGAGTGAATCGCCGCTGCAGCACGGGATCTCCGACATGGCGGAGGAGAACCTCAAGGAGTTGGCGAAATTCGTTACCAAGCACAAAAAGAAGGCGGGTTGAGGCGCACTCACGCATCGCACAACCGCGACTTGAGCGTTTTTGTCGCGAGGAGGCGAGCCTGAACCGGCGTCCCGCCGGTGCAGCACAGGCGAGACGCTCGCCGGGGCGGAGCAGACCTGTGCCACACCTACTGGGACAAGCGCCAGGGATTGGCTCCCGCGGCCTTCCTCCGACGGAGCAGAGCGTGGATCATCGTTTGCGTGCCGACCGCGGCCAGGACCATGCCGGCCATGAGAAGGTAACTCGTCCGCAGGGCGTAGGCGTCGGCGATCCAACCGCCCAGGAACGGTCCGGCCAGCGAGGTCAGTCCCACGACTGTCTCATTGATCCCGACGTAGCGTGAACTCTTCTCGGGATGCACCAGCGAGTGGAACACGAGGTAGTAGAAAAATGCACCGGAGTAGACGCCGAAGCAGGCGGCGGCGATCTGGAACGCGGCCGGCGTGCGGGCGGTCGCGAACAGGCACAAGCCGACGACGCCGCACAGGCCGGTCAGCAGGATCGGGACCGGGCGATACATCCACCCTTGACGCCCGACGCGACTTCGTCGCTCTTGGACGCCTCGCGTCCGGTCGCGTGTCAAGGGCCACCAACGGCCCCGGGCGAGACCCAGCCCCACCACGGCCTGCACCGCGCTGAGGATGAACAGCGTCAGTCCCTGGTCGAGCCGGGGGACGGCGTGCTCGGCCCCGCTGCTGGGGAACAGGCCGACGATCGTTCGTATCGCCAGGCAACCCAGGCCGCTGAACACCCAGCCCATCCAGGCAAGGTCGGGCATGGCGGCGTAGTCGGGCAGCGACCCGTCGCTTGCGCTCCGGGCTCTGATCGGCGTCTCGGTCGCGGGGCGGTCGTTCGTCTGATGCACGGCGGAGTGGGGCCGGGCCGTATGTTTGAGGGTCCAGGTCAGCACCCCGACGAGCAGGGCGGCGGCGGCATTGATGGCGTGGCTGCCTCGCCAGCCGACGTGCTGCCACATGACGGCGGCGACGAACGGCCCGGCGGCGTAACCGATGCTCCACGAAAAGGTGTACAGGCCGATCGAGTCGTTGAGCGTTTTCTGCCGCCCCTCGCCGACCCCTTTCATGAACACCTGGAAGGGCACGAAGAACAGGGCCATGCCGATGCCTTCCAGGGCCACCAGGACGTACATCGCACCGACGCTCGACACGCCGGCGAGCCCGAGCGAAAGCATGGCGGTCAGGCCGCACGACACGATGATCAGGGCGGCACAGTTGCGCCGGCTGACCACGCGTCCGACCAGGAAGCAACTGGCCATATACACCGCGGCCCAGACAGCGATGAAGTTGGCGACGGTGCCGGCGGACGCGCCCTTCTGCGCGGTGGCCACCTGGGCCATGAAGAACACCGCGGCGAGGATCATGTCGATGATCACGGGGAACAGGTAGATGAGGATGCCGGTCATCGTCGGGTTGGGTCTCGTTACACAAGCGCGCTCATCGAACCCGCCCCCAACGTTACTCGGTTATGACCGGCCGTGAAAGAGTTTCAGCCGACGACGTGATCGGATGCTGAGCCGGTTCAGCCGGTCCGGGTCCTTCCCTTTGTTTTCCGGCGAGCCGGGGTTTTGGCGGGTGTGTGAGAACCGCGAGGCTCATCGGGAGCGCGACCACGAGGCATGGCCAGTCGGAACCGCGACCGTGAGGGAGCGGGATTCTGTCGCCCCGGGTGTTGCTCGGCGAAGCCCGCTTCCCGACGGGCGCGGTTCGGAAAGGGCCTCTGACGCACGCTCTTGGCCGCCTGGCTCCTGCCGGGGCGCCGCCGCGAGTTGCCCGCGGCCGAGGTCTGCGGCGCGGCCGTGGCGTGGCCGTGGTACGTGCACAGGTCCTTGTCGTCCGGCGCCTCCTCCGACAGTTCGGAAATGGTGGACTCGGCGAAGGCCCGCTCGACCATGGCCGCGGTCTGGTCGAGCCTGCGATGTAACGGGCACAGCTTGCCGTCATGCCGGCGAAGCCCGAGCGGACAGCGTTCGATCCGTCGGATCGGGTCCACCGCCTGGACGACGTCCAGGACGCGGATCGCGGCGGGTCGGCGGGCCAACAGGAATCCGCCGCCGCGTCCCGGTCGAGACCGCACCAGACCGGCGCGGGCCAACGCCTGGAGGACCTTGGACAGGTAGCCCACGGGTACCTGTGTCGCCTCGGCGATGTCCCGGGTGCCCACCGCCGCGTCGGGCCGGCAGGCCATCCAGACCACCGCCCGCAAGGCGTATTCAGCGGTCAACGAGATCATGCGACATCCCCGAAGGTCATCGGTCCGCGAGCGGGGCGGCGTTCAGGCGGCCGCGCCCGGCGTGGCCCACACGCTCATCAATCTACACCTCCCGGCGGAAAATGTCAACCTGGATATCCAGGTTGACATTGAGACGGGTGGGGGGTATGCTGGACTCCTGTGGCTCAGTTCCGATGAACTGTGAACTCTTGCGAGGGACGGCGGGGTCCTCGTCGGCCGAAGGTGGATCATGTTCGACGTGTCCGGCAAGCCCCGAAGTGCTCGCGTGGCCACGGCCCGAGTGAGTCTGGCGGTCCAGCCGGACACCATCCGGTGCATCCGGGAGGGACGGGTGCCCAAGGGCGATCCGCTCGAGGTGGCCAAGGTGGCGGCGATTCAGGCCGCCAAGAACACGGCCCAGATCATCCCATACTGTCATCCGATTCCCGTCGATCACGTCGCGGTCGAGTACGAACTGGCCGCGGACCGGATCGAGGTGACGGTCACGGTCAAGGCGATTTACAAGACCGGGGTGGAGATGGAGGCCCTGACGGCGGCGTCCGTCTGCGCCCTGACGCTGTACGACATGCTCAAGATGCTGGACGAGTCGATGGCCATCCGCGAGCTGCGCCTGGTCGAGAAGAAAGGTGGCAAGTCGGATCTGACGGTCGACGGCCGGCGGCCGATCCGGGCCGTGGTGGTGGTGATGTCCGATTCGGTCTCGGCGGGGCGGAAGGCGGACGTCTCCGGTCCGTTGATCGCCGATCGTCTGCGGGCCGAGCAGGTCGCGGTGGTCGAGCTGCTGGTGATCCCCGACGACGCCGACGTCATCGAGCGGACGCTGATCCGTTGCACCGACGAGCGGGGCGTCGATCTGGTGGTGACGACGGGCGGCACCGGTCTCGGCCCGCGGGACCACACTCCGGAGGCCATGGCCCGCGTCCTCGAGCGCGAGGTCCCGGGCATCGCGGAGGTGGTCCGCGCTCACGGCCAGGAGCGGACGCCGTTCTCGATGCTTTCTCGGGGCAAGGCGGGCGTTCGCGGCCGGACGCTGATCGTCAATCTGCCCGGCTCGCCCCGCGGCGTGGCCGAGTCGCTCGATGCCGTGCTCAGGCCCATCCTGCACGCCTTCCCGATGATGGACGGCGGTGGGCATAGCGCATCCGCGGCGGATCGTTGAGGCGCGTTTCATGCTGACCTGGGAGCAAGCACGGTCGTGTGTCCTCGCCCGAACGCCGGTTCTTTCCCGACGGCGTGTCCGTCTTGAGGCGGCGGCGGGGCGGGTCCTGGCCGAGCCTCTGATCGCCCGAAACGACTCGCCGCCCTTCGATCTTTCGGCGGTCGATGGATTTGCCGTGCATCCGAAGGACGTGGCCGCGGCCTCGGATGCGAAGCCAGTTCGCCTGCGCCTCGCCGGCGTGCTGCGGGCCGGTCGCCCAAGCACCGGCCGGCTGGGCCGGGGAACAGCCATCAAGATTCTCACGGGGGCGCCGGTGCCGCGCGGCGCCGGGGCCGTCGTCATGCAGGAGTACTGCCGCGAGGAGGCGGCATCGGTCGAGGTGTGCCGCCCGGTCGCGGCGGGGGAGAACATTCGGCCTCGCGGCGGCGAGTTCCGCAAGGGCCGCAAGGTGCTGCCGTCCGGCACGTCGGTCACGCCGCCCGTGGTGGGGCTGCTGGCCGCGTTCGGGTACACGACCGTGTTCGTGCACGAACAGCCGGTGGTGACGATTGTCGTGACCGGGGATGAGCTGCTCTCGCCGTCGCAGCAGCTCAAGCCGGGCAAGATCCGCGACGCAAACTCATATGCCCTCGCCGCTGCCGTGCGGGCCCTCGGGATCGAGAAGTGTCGAACGATGAGGCTGACGGATCGGCCGGCCTTGCTCAAGCGACAGCTTGCGGACGCATTGAGCCGGTCGGACGTGCTCCTGGCCGTGGGTGGCATGTCGGTGGGTGACTGCGACTATGTCCGGCCCATCCTGGGTGAGTTGGGCGTACGGCAGGAGTTCTGGCGGGTGGCGGTCAAGCCGGGCAAGCCGGTGTATTTTGGGCTGTTCCCCCGGCTCGGGCGCGCGGGCATACGCGAAAGAGACGGCGGGCAGGATGCCCGCCCCCCGGGCGCAAGCTGGTCGAAGAAGGCGGGCAGGGATGCCCGCCCCCCAAGAGGTCGCCGAGGGTCTGCCCGCCCCCC